>NZ_QGDU01000006.1 GCF_003149045.1 Fibrobacter sp. UWR4
TGTAGATGTAAAGATAGCCTACGAATGGGAATCGGAATCGAGAGAATCATCTAGCAAGGCTGCCTAAATGCTTCCACACATGTTGATGATGCCTCTTATTTTCGGTGATTTTTTACGGGTTGGGGACTTTGGACAGTCCAAGAGTGCGGCGTTCGAAAAAAAACATATAGCCGAAATTCAGAAAGCGATGAATTTGCAACGGAACTTAGGATAGACCGTTAGACTTTTTCTATCTGGCACGCTACGCGTGCAGATAGTACGTCTCAACCATAAAAATAAGCAAGCTTATTTTTTGCGGCACTCGACTTTTTCTATCTTGTAAATTATGTACGATCCGCGCTTTTTACCGATTTGCAAAGAAGACCTAGACGAACTTGGCTGGGACTATGTTGACGTTGTGGTAATCAGCGCGGACTGTTATGTGGACCATCCCAGTTTTGGCCACGCCGTGGTGGCTCGACTTTTCGAGCACGAAGGCCTGCGTGTGGCAATCTTGCCCCAGCCCAACTGGCGCGATGACCTACGAGATTTTAAGAAGCTGGGTAAGCCCCGCATGTTCTTTGCCATCAGTAGTGGCATGGACAGCATGGTGAATCACTACACCGCGGGCAAACGCCTTCGTCACGACGACGCCTTTACCGCAGGCAACAAGGCAGGTTTTCGTCCGGATTACGCCACCTACACTTACGCAAAGATCGTCAAGATGCTTTACCCCGATGTGCCGCTTCTGATTGGCGGATTGGAAAGCAGCCTTCGTCGCGTCACCCATTACGATTACTGGAGTGACCGTCTGAAGCCCAGCATCTTGGCAGAAACGGAAGCGGATATTTTGGTGTACGGCATGGGCGAAAAGCCCCTGAAGGAAATTGTACGCCTCTTGAAGAAGGGCGTTCCCTTCTCCAGCCTGAAGAATATTCCCCAGACCGCAGTTCTTGTGAACAAGGACAAGGTTCCCGCTCCCGGCAAGCACAAGGAACTGGGAACCTCCTGGGAAGACCTGCGCCTCCCCAGCCACGAAGAATGTGTGGCAAGCAAGAAGACTCAGATCCAGAGTTACAACAAGGTGGACATCGAATGCAACAAGATGTTCCAGCGTCGAATCCTACAAGATGTAGGCGACAAGACTGTTGTGATCAACCCCGCCTATCCGCCTATGGAATACGGCGAGCTGGACGAAAGCTTTGAATATCCTTATGCGAGAGCTCCTCACCCGCGTTACAAAAAACGCGGCGACGTTCCCGCCTTCGAGATGATCAAGTTCAGCATCAACACCCACCGCGGATGTTTCGGCGGGTGCAGTTTCTGCGCAATCAACGCCCAGCAGGGAAAGTTCATCGCCAGCCGCAGTCGCGAAAGCATTTTGCGTGAAGTGGAGAAGGTGGTGAACATGGAAGGTTTCGCTGGCACCATTACGGACCTGGGAGGCCCCAGCGCCAACATGTACAAGATGCGTGGCAAGGACCGTAATCGCTGCGCCAAGTGCGCCCGCCCCAGCTGCTGCTTCCCCAAGATTTGCGACAACATGAATACAAGTCATCGCGAATTGATCGACTTGTATCGCGAAGTCCGCAACCATCCGAAGGTGAAGCATCTGTTCATTGGCAGTGGCGTCCGTTATGACTTGCTGCTACAGGAAAACTGCGACGAAAACATTCGCAAGGAACACGAAGAGTACGCCCGGGACCTCATTGAGTTCCACGTCAGCGGCCGCTTAAAGGTTGCCCCCGAACATACGGTGGAATCTGTCCTGAATTTGATTCGCAAGCCCAGCTTTACTCTGTTCCACAAGTTCAAGGAATTCTTTGACGCCGAATGCGCTCGCATTGGCAAGAAGCAACAGATCATCCCCTACTTCATCAGTAGCCATCCGGGATGTACCGAGGCCGACATGGCTGAACTTGCCCTGGAAACCAAGCAGTTGGGATTCCAGCTGGAGCAGGTTCAGGACTTTACGCCCACCCCCATGACGATTGCCACGGAAATGTTCTACGCCGAAATGAAACCGGATGGAACACCGCTTTACGTGGCAAAGACTCCGGAACAAAAGAAGAGCCAAAAACAGTTCTTCTTCTGGTACATTCCCGAGAACCGTCCCCAGATCCGTGCCACATTGGAACGCCTGAAGTTGGGCAAGATCGGCCGCCTGCTGCTCTCCCGCAGCGCCATTGCCGAGGGCAAGAACTTCAGCCCCAGCAAGGAACGTGAAGAGAATCCGGAATTCCGTGAACGCGATTTGCAGAAGCGTGCCGAGCGCAGCGCCATCTCCATTGTCCCGCAGAAGTCAGGCGAAAAAGGCCGCTGGGAAAACTCCGCACGTCGGGAACGCCGTCAGGCCGAATTCGGCGACAAGACCTGGACCCCACGCCATGAACAGCGTCATGAAAGCCGACCCCGAAACGAGTTCGGGGTGACATCGGGAGGAGATCGTCGCGATGACAACCGCAAATCATTTCACCGTGAGGGCGATTCTCGCAACAGCCGATTCCGAAACGAGTTCGGAATGACCGGCAGGGATGACCGCCGCAGTTCCAATTCGCAGGTCAACCGCGGATCCTCCCAGGGCAAGAGAAACGATTCTCCGGTGCAGTTCACCTCCAGGCGCCGCCCCGGAAGATAAACATTTAGAATAGAAAAAGGCCTGCGTTATTTTCGCAGGTCTTTTTTCATTTGTTTGATTCTTTCAGCGCACCGCTGCGGTTACCCGTTCTTTGCAAGCACGCTCCACCACTCTCCACTGATGCGTTCCAGCACCACAGAGAAGCCTGCCTCTTCAAACCACTTGAGGATGTAGGCTTTTTCCGTAAGGAGCTGGCCGGAAATAATCAGGTTGCCGCCTTCAGCCAACAGGTCCTCGATATCATCACGCATGGGCCACAGTTCGCTGCGAATCATATTGCAGAGAATGACATCAAACTTGGTCCCATCCTTAAAGGAATCCAGGAAACCCAGGACGCAATTACTTGCGTCGAATCCATTTCGTTCAAAATTTTCGGCAATGCAGGGAATGGTCAGAGGGTCAATTTCGGTACCCACGGCAAGGCGAGCGCCCATGCGGCGGGCGAACATGGCCAGGATACCGGTACCCGTTCCGATGTCAAGAACAGTCTTGCCTTCGAAATCTACGGATTCCATCAAATGGGCGCAGCTGCTGGTAGTGTCATGTTCACCAGTACCGAAAGCAGTCTTCGCTTCCAGTTCCAGCACGACAGTCTTGGAATCTTCCGGTGTAAATTCCACCCAAGGGGGGCGCACCACAAGGCGGGGGCTTACGGAAACGGGCTGAGCGCGATCACGCCACCACTTGTCCCAATCCTTGGCGGCTTCCTCTTCCACGGTAAAATGATACTGGGGGAACTGAGCCACGATGCGGTCACGTTCTTCCTTATCTCCTGTGTAGAAACAAAAATCCGTGCGGTTATCTTCTACCGGGTCCAATTCTTCGAGGGTTGCAACACCTGCTTCAAAGAGCAAATAACTTGCAATTTCAAATTCTTCAATGGGGCAATAGCCCTGAGCCTTATACCAAGTATCAATTTTCTGCATATCCACAATTTAGTAACTCTAAAGGCACCCCCTCAAATTTCTTTTCCTTTTTCCTTTGACATTTTCATTTTTCAAAGCGATAAAATAAGTGCTATGAATACTTATTTCGAAAACATCACCAAGAAGTTGGATCTCTACGCTCAAGTTAAGCCTCAGCAGAGCGGTATGGTCTTTTCGTCTCTCAAGATTCTGGAATACTGGGCTCGTATTCTCATCAAGAATCCGGAATGCGTCAACCGCGACGTTGCGGTCCGCCTCATGGACGAAGAACATACCATGGCTTTCGTCAACGAAGTGGTTAAGAAATTCCGCTATTACGCACGTCCCAAGAAAAAGTGTGCAAAGAAGCCTAAGGCTGCAATTGCAAACGAAACCGAAGAAATGGTACCGCCGCTGAACGAAGAAGAAATCAATGCGCTGCCCGAAAACATCATGGATGTCCCTATGGACGAAGACGACGAACCGGAAATGCGTTCCGACGTCTGCAGCCCCCGATTCCTCCGTGCAGTCAATCGTTACATCGAAGAATCTAAGCCCAGTTGCCGACAGTCTGCAGCCAACAACCTGATCAAGGCCATCAACACCACGGACTCCGACGATATGGCACCCCACCTCTACCAGGAATTGCAGCGTATCGCCAGCGACCACTTTATAGCCTATATTAATAAGGCGCTCTCTACCGGCCTCCCCGATGACGAGCCCTCCTTCAAGCGCGTACTTCGCGTGAAGGAAACCTACCGCCTTAAGGATGACGAGCTGGAACTGCTTCTTTATCTGTGGCTCCGCGAAAGCCCGGACCTGGAAGTAGAAGAATCCCAGCGCAGCTTTATCCGCCATCATCGCTTCCGCGATAACGACACCAATTTAAACAGTCTTGCAAACATTTCCCGCGCCACCGGTTTTAGCCTGGATGAACTTGGCACCTTGATGGGCAAGGACAGTTCCCTCAAGCGTTTGAACCTGGTGGACGACCAGCTGGATATTCCTCAGGAAGTGGCTCGCTTCCTCAGCGGTTTCAGCGACGGCACTCAGATGAAGGCATTCAAGCAGGCTCCCGCCCCGACTGTAGATTTTGAGCAGCTTCAGGGCAAGAACGCCGACGCAAGACTTATGCTGACCATGCTCAAGAACCATAAGCGCGACATTCCCTTGAACATTTTGCTGTACGGCGTTCCGGGTACTGGAAAGACCGAGTTGGCCAAGGCCGTCGCCAAGGAGCTGAAGGTTCCCCTGTGGGAAATCAGCATCGACATGGATGAAGATCCCGGTTCCAGCGGCCGTTTTGCCATGCCACGCCGTTACGAAAACCGCAACGTCTCCGTATTACAGTACCGCCTCCGAGCAATCACCCTCGCCGACTGGCACTGTGAAAATCATCCCGGCATTATCCTGGTGGACGAAGCGGACCTGGTCCTGAACGGAGCAGAAAAGGGAATCCTCAACAAGTTCTTCGAATCCCTGAAGACTCCGGTCATCTGGATTTCCAACAGCATGCAGTATGTGGAAGACAGCACCCGACGTCGTTTCGATTTTTCCATGGCATTCAAGCCCTTGGCAAAGGACGAACGTCTCAGCGTCCTCAATTCCGTCCTTAAGACTCAGGATGCCGCAGACTTCCTGACAGAAGAAGAAAAGCTGAAACTTGTGGTAGAATATCCTGCCATGGCAGGAGGTCTCACTCTCGCCCTGCAGCACGCCAAACAGTTGCAGGTATGTGGCGCCACCGCCCCTCAGGAAAACTACAAGACCATGGCTCGCCTCCTGAAGGCGCACACACGCCTTATGGGCATCAAGAACGGAAGCCTGAAGGAAGTGGAAAGTCACGCCCCCAGCTACTCTCTGGAAGGGCTCAACATCGAAGGTTCTACCAGCGAAATTATGGAAGTAGTCCGCAATTACGATCAGGTCTGGAGCACCCTGGAAGAAGACGACGCTCCCAACTCCCTGAACATCCTTCTGTACGGTCCCCCGGGCACCGGCAAGACCGAATTCGTCCGCCATCTGGCTCGCAGCCTGGGCCGTAACTTGATTATCAAGCGCGCAAGCGACTTGCTGGGAATGTTCGTCGGCCAGACGGAAGCCCAGATTGCCGCCGCCTTCGAGGAAGCCAATCGCACCAAGTCCATCCTGTTCTTTGACGAAGCAGACAGCTTCCTGAACAATCGTGCCGGGGCTTTCCAGAACCACGAAGTTTCCAAGGTCAACGAACTGTTGACCCAGATGGAAAACTTCAAGGGCATTTTCATCGCGGCAACCAACTTCGAGAAGAACCTGGATCCGGCAAGCTCCAGACGTTTCGCCCTCAAGCTCGGCTTTGACTACCTGAAGCCGGAAGGTGTACGCCACATCTGGAACGTATTCTTCCCGGATACCTTCTGCCCCGACTCTGTGGCAAACCTGCCCATGCTCACCCCCGGTGATTTCAATGCCGTCAACGGCCGCCTGCGTTACTTCCCCGCAAGCAGCAAGACTCCTGAACGCATCGAAGCGGAACTCCGCAAGGAATTGCGTAACAAGGACAGTCACGCCGGCCGCACCATGGGATTCTAAAAAGCTTAACCATATAACCTCCTAAAGCAAAAAGGCCCCGCAGGAGCAATCCTGCGGGGTTCTTTTCTTTATTACATCAAAAGAATGAAATCTTATCTTATTTTTAGATGTAACGTCCCATCAAAATGGAGTTTCAAATTATGGCAAATACTTTCAAATATTGGCTCTTATGGGAACAATCGCTTTAGGAATCTTGATTAAAGGAAAAAAGCGTAATTAAAGCTGAGTCACCTGTTGCACGATCAGAGCAATCAGGCCTCCCACAGCAACTCCAGCAAGAATTACTAGAGCGACCATGCTCCACTTCACATACTTCGCCAGTTTTACCAGCAGGGAACCTTGATCCTTCGCAAATTGCTGGTACATATTGAGAGCCGCAATCAAAGTAACGCCTAAATCGTCTAGCCAGCCCAATACAGGAATTCCATCGGGAACGGCATCGATAGGCGACACATCATAGGCAAGGGCGGCTAACGTAATCAGTACAGACAAGGCCTTCCATACGGGAGATACTCCATTCTGCAAATTGCGCGAAGCAGAGTCGCGACAAAACTCATTTTTACGACTATCTCTTTCCCGCTGGTTGCGTTCCATGTCCTTCATGTCATGGACTTCGCCTTCGTAAATCTTTTCTTTTTTCATACGAGCCTTCTTCTTTCATCATCAATATACACAAAAAACCGTCGGAGGATTACTCCCCCGACGGCCCACGCAGTCACAACACAACACACCTGCGGTTTTCAAATCACGTCATGGCGTCCTTAAAGGCGTCATAATTATCCGTGCCATGATAGGGACTGCAATACACAGCGAACTCGATTGCCGTAAAATACTTTCCGTACTTTTGCATCAATTGACGGTAGGCTTCAGCAACAATCTTCGGATCATTCCGGAAAGCACCACATCCAAAAGCTCCCAGAACAAGAACATCCACATGGTTTGCGATGGCTACCTGGAGAATTTTCTCTCCACGCTTTAAATGGACTTTCAGCAGTTCTTCCGCATTCAGGGCGTCGGCATCAAACCACAAATTGGGTGCGGCACAGGTAATCACATCCACAGCGAACCAGTCCCTGCTGGGTACGCGTTTCGGTTCCTGCTCATCGCTTTTTACCACTGCCACATGGGGCACATAGATACAGGCGTCCGTATAGATATGGTCATGGCGTCTACGATGAAAACGATAATAGTTCTGGAAAAAATCGTCCCTTTTCAGGACTGGATAGAGGGTGGAACAACGACACAGGCATTCTTCCTGAGCGGCAGCCCCATCCGTCACACCTCCACCAGGATTGGTAGCGGAAGCAAAATTCTGCACCCCAATACGCTTTCCAGGATATTTTCCATGCAACTTCCTGGCGGCTTCAAAAGTACGGTGACTGGTAACAGTCACTTCGGGCACCGCGCCTTCCTGGATTAAATCCGGGACCTTGTTACAGGCTTCATTAAAGCCAGGAACGTCTTCGCCTTCTGGGTAGAGTTTCGCTCCTTTGGAGGACACCTCGACAACCTTCTTTAGGGTGGTGTTCTCCACAATCATAGACAGGGTGTCTTCAAATATTTCAACTAGATTATCTCTCATCGTTTTTGACCTTTTTCTTCCTTATATTTATCGGAGATTACCCGGAAAATGTCAAATAAAAAGTTCTAAAAAACGATTTTTTGTATATTAAGCCACGAAAAGAGAATCAAAAATGCTTGATAAAGAAGTTTTAAAGACTGTCAGCCGTATTGAACTTTCTGTCCGTGGCACCTTGGACACCGTGATGACCGGTGCCTACCATAGCTCCTTTAAGGGCAACGGCATGGAATTCAGTGAAGTTCGCGAATACATGCCCGGCGACGACGTTAGAACCATTGACTGGAATGTTACCGCACGTACAGGCACTCCGTATGTGAAAAAGTTCATCGAAGAGCGTGAAATGACCATGCTCCTCATGGTGGACGCCTCCAGCAGTTCCGAGTTCGGTAGTGGCAAGCAGATGAAGGGCGAAGTGATGGCAACCCTCACCGCACTTCTGGCTTTTGCTGCCATCAAGAACAACGACAAGGTGGGGCTGCTCATCTACACGGACCAGGTGGAACTTTTCATTCCTCCCGAAAAGGGCCGCAAGCATGTGCTGCGCCTCATCCGTGAAATTCTTTACTTCAAGCCCCAGCACCACGGCACCAACACCCAGGTGGCATTGGAATACGCCGGCAAGATCCTGAACCGAAAGGCTGTGGTGGTTGTCATGAGCGACTTCCTGGATGAAGGTTTCGAAAACGCCTTCAAGGTACTGCGCAAGCGTCACGACGTTCTGGCGGTTTCCGTAGTGGACCCCCGCGAAATGGAATTGCCTCCTGCAGGTCTTGTAGAATTGGAAGATCCGGAAACAGGCGAGACCTTGCTGATCGATACTGGGGATGTGGCATTCCGCGAAGCATTCGCTCGCGAGGCAAAACGTCAGGGCAAGGCCGTCAAGGAGCTTTTCCAGCGCATGTCTATTGATTTCGTCCGAATCGAGACCCACGACGATTTCAAGGATACAGTGGCACCGCTGATTGAACACTTTAGACGTCGCGCCAAAATGGCCCGCAATTAACCTGCGAAGGGGCGATACCCCAGCAACTTCAAGCTATAAAGGGCGGTGCCCTTGCTGATGCTACGAACGTTCGTCGCGTATCCAAAAATTTCCTTCAGGGGAATATCCGCCTTCAAAAAGTGAGTGCGGCCATCGCCGCCAATTTCTTTCACCTTTCCATTTCGGGACTGAATATCGCTGGTAATGTTTCCGGCAAAGTTCACCGGACATTCCAGGGACAGTTCCATGACGGGTTCAAACACTGTCACATGCGCAGGCTTGATCAGCTTTGTCACGGCGTCAGCACAGGCCTTCTTGATCATGGGCGGGAGGGCGTCTTCCGTCCAGCTAAAGTCCAGAACTTCGAAGCGGATTCCTACAAGAGGTCCCTTTCCAAGCACGCCCATTTCAGCAGATTCCAGCAGGGCAGACCGTACACCCGCAAGTATCTCGCGGGGAGCCTTTTCCAGAAACTCAGCCGACAGGCGGATATCGTGATTCTGCAGTAGTTCGCTTGCATTTTCCACCACGTCATTTTCGATGGGACTAGCCGCCAGCTTGATAGAAATCTTGTGCGGTCCCAACTGGAAGGAATTCTCCACCGGACCTACCGCCGTATTCAGGCGTTCCTGCCAGCGGACCTCCGGATTGCCCGCCTGGACTTCGCAGCCGAACTCACGTTTAAGACGAGCCAGGAGAACATCCAGCTGAACCTCCCCCACCGTATGCAAGTACCAGAAGCCACCATCCTCATCGTGCTGCACCCGGAAGGAAGGATCCATACGGGAAAGAGTTGCAAGGCTCTTTTCCACATGATGGTAGTCATCCATACTGAGGCATTCCACACGGGTCTGCAGCAGGGGCTGGTAGCGGTCGCGGATGCTGGATCCTTCGCTCCGCTCAGGATGACGCGGGGAATCGCCAAGATGACATGTCGGAGAACCATCCAGCAAGATGACTTGGCCCAGTTCCGTTTCCATAGGGGCGCGAACCGCATAAATATCGCCAACGCGGATTTCTTCCACAGGCAAAAGCAGGTTTGCCTTCAGGCGGGAAAATTCATAGCCAGCAGGCCAGGCCTTCCGTTCCAGATTTACATGGCTTCTAAAGAGGGAAATTTCACCGACACCCTTGAAGTGACGCAGGCGAATCACCTGCCCCAATTCATTTTCATTAAACAGGGGGACTTCCGGCAAGAAGAAGGATAGTGCAGTCAAAAGGCTACGGACACCAAAGCCAGCCATGGCGGATCCCGCATAGCAAAGGGCGTAGTCGCTACTCTTGGCCAGTTCCTTCAGGCCTCGCAAAAGGATCTTGGGAGCCACGGGCTTTCCGTCCATGGCAAGTTCCAGAATTTCGTCATCAAAATTGCTGGCGCATTCTACGGCTTCGCTGTAATGCTTCACGAGAAGATCGTCACTGGATTCTCCGCTACGCTCAGAATGACGATGGGTGTTATCGGAATGTTCCTGCGGGTCAACCACTTCCTGACCATTTTCGGAATGGACAAGACGGCTTTTGCTCAACACGTCCAGCACGCCTTCCATCTTTCCGTCTTTGTATTCCGGCACTGTCATCAATACGGGACGAACTCCCAGGACTTCCTCAATGTTGATGAGAGTATCGTCCAGGGAATAGTCGGGATTGTCCAGCTTGTTTATGAACAAAATGGTACGGACCCCAGCCTCGCGCAGCTTTTTAAAGGCGGCCACGGTCTGGGTCTCGACACCACTGGCGGCACTGACAACCAGGACGGCCCCTTCCACTGCAGTCAGGGCCATATCCACTTCGGCACCAAAATCCACATGGCCCGGAGTATCAATAAAATTGAACCAGGTATTCTTCCACTCGAAATGGGCAACGCCACTCTCGATGGTAATGCCACGTTCCTTTTCCTCGGGCATGTAGTCCATGGTGGCAAGACCATCTTCCACCTTCCCCGGGCGACGGACCTCGCCGGACGCAAAAAGGATTCTTTCGGACAAGGTCGTTTTGCCAGCGTCAACGTGGGCAAGAATTGCAATATTTCGAATGGACTGTTGTGAATTTTGCACCATGTTAACCAACCTTTATGAAACAAAATTAGTAAAACTCGTAAAAAAACATTATATTAGGTTATATGACCCAGCCCTCCACCATTTCTCAAGCAATTAACGTCCTTGCGAAAACTTACCACAAGATTCTCAAGGTTAACCTGACGAACGACACCTACGAAACCGTCAAGGTACGCTCTGACGAAATGGCCCAGGTGAATGAAATCAAGTGTTTCTCTAGGTGGATCATGAACTTTGCCGATATGGGCAACGTTTACGAGGGGGACGCCAACATATACAGAACCCGTCTGCACCTGGACGCCCTCCGCAAGCACTTTAACGAAAACGACCGTTTTAGACTTCGTTACCGCAGAAAGACCGATGGTGTATTCCGTTGGGTATTTTTGGAAATCCTTCCCGACGAAAACTTCACCAGGGACAACCAGTCCGTCTGGCTTTACGTCCAGGACATTCACGATTCCTACGTCCACGAGATGGAAGTGCAGCGTGAATTGGAACATTTCTGCAAGTACGACACCCTGACAGGACTGAACAACTACTATTCCTACCAGACTCTGTGCAGGAACTTTGCCGCAGGCGACAACAAGTCTTCCGTTGGAGTCATCTTTGCAGACCTGAACGGCCTTAAGCTGGTAAACGACACCCGCGGCCATGCTGCAGGTAACGATTTCCTCCGTAGCTTTACCCGCAAGCTGGTGGACAACTTCCAGAAGGACACCATCTACAGAATCAGCGGTGATGAGTTTCTCATTGTCATCCAGAATTCCTCTAGGGAAACCGTAGGGTTCATGAGCGACAACTTTGCCGCCTATTTGAACCAGGAAGAGGTACCCCAGGCATCCATCGGATTTGCCTGGAGTGAACATCCCATGCATATCGAGGATGTGGCCCGCGATGCGGAAACCCACATGTACGAAAGCAAGGAAACATTCTACGAGAAACATCCCGAGTACAAGCGAGGCATTGCAGAACTGAACTACAAGCGCGAAATTGACGCCATCCTGCAGTCACTTTCCAATTCCTACGCCATCATGTCTACCATTGACTTGATTAGGAATTCCTACCGAGTTTTGAAGTCCATTGCAGGGACAGGTCATTATCCTACTGCCGAAAAATATTCCACCATGTTGGAAGAGATGATCCCCATGGTGGATCCCGACTATCAGGAACTGGTGGAGGATTTCTTTAGCATTGAACATCTCAGCCGCGAATTCATGAAAAACCAGACTCTGGTCTGCGAATACAAGAACCTTCGCGGCCGTTGGCACCAGGCCACCTTCAAGATTATTGAAACTCTGGACGGCAAGCCATCCAAGGCACTGTTCATCCTGGAAAGTGTGGACCGTAACCGTGCCGACAAGCTGGAACAGCATCGTGACTTGCTTATTGAGCATCAGATTATTGAGGGGCTCAGCAAGAACTACAGCATGATCTGCCGTATCGAAATTTCCACCCACAAGCTTTTGCTGTACAAGAATCTGAGTCTGCTGGAATCCATTACCACCGCCATGAAGGTGCTTGATTACGGCGCAGTTGTGAAATGGTTTGTCCAGAAGTACGTGGTGCCCGAAGACAAAGCTCGAGTCCAGACATTCCTGGAATTCGACAACGTCAAGGAAAAGCTGATGGAAAAGGATGAATGTACCATCCTATTCAGGACCACTCCTGAATTCCATAATACCAAGGACGTAAGCTATAGCCAGTTCTACTTCTACCGTCTAAAAACCGACCCGGACAAGATTGTACTTGCCACCAAGAACGTGACCAAGGCGATGGGATAGCATATTAATTATTAATTACAAACCATAAAGACAGGAGCCCTGTTATGAAAACATACCTTGCAAAATATCTTTTGCCTCTTATGGCTCTGGCAGGATGTTCCGACGATTCCTCCAGCAATTCAGTGAACGTCGAAGGAACTAGCGACGAAAACATTTCAAGTTCCTCCTCGGTAGATGAAGTGCAGCCTGTTTACAAGGTTTCGTACTTGTCACAAGTTATGCATTTTACAAGCGCTCCTTCGGAAAAGATGGACTATGGACACGCCTCTGTCATTCCATACGAAGCTGAGAATGGAGCGTACAGCGAATGTACCGGAGACTCCAAAAAGCTAGAAGGTGCCGTAAAAATTTTGGGCGACACTCTAGCCACAGTGTTCTCCGGATCAAAGCTTTCTGGTGACTTGAGTAAGATTACCGCATTCGCTAAAACAAGTTGTTTAGCAACAAATCCTGATCTCCTTACGGACACGCTTTTTGTCAATGACGGAGAATTTGAATACGCTTGTCTTTACAAGACAAGCGAAGCCGGGATGAATGGGCAGACAATGAAAGTTCTTGGCGATGTTATGTCCTACGGATGCAACATCATAAGAATCGGAGCAAGTTCATCAACAGGTCGTCTTGAAACAGAAGACGTCCCCCCTCCAGTCAATGCAAGTTCCTCCAGTGCAACAGATGTAGCCATTTCATCTTCCACTGTGATCCCGCCTGCCTTCTCCAACGGAGATGCTACTAGAGAACAGTACAATACCCAGATGCAGAAACTGTCTTCCGACAGCACGTTCCTCATGCCCAAGGAAGTTCTCGGTTTAGTCCAGGGACGAAAAGGAGATCTTGATCCCATCACAAAGATTTCTCTTGAAGATGCGAAAAAAAGATTCCCCAACACCATTAAAACTTTGAAGGAAGAAGGTATTTCGCTAAAGGATGACTACTACTTGATCTACGCCCCTATAGATTCCTGGGGCTATATCAACGCCGTTACAAAAGTATCCTCGGAAAGCATCACCGTCATGTACACCTTCCAGACGCAAGAAGACAACACCGAGTATGGATGCCACGACACCGAAGAAATATTCGGAGCAGGAATATTCTTCCTAGTGGATTCCGAAGAAGACCTAACCAAGGCAACCTTTGACTACAAGAACGATTTTTCCCATAACTGGCACTGCGGATGCGAAGCAGCCGAGGAATCATGCAAGTTCCTGATCGATTTCTTTGACGCCTAACCGTTTCTTCACTTGATCTTTACACGTTATCCCACCTAAAGGAGGGATAACGTTTTTACATTCTTCAGAAAAATTATTTTATCGACAATTTGAATTGTCTGAGTCACAGCGTCCAGCTTGGCAACAGTTCCTTCCAATTCCTCGTAAGTGCCCACACCTTCGGCAAGGACACGGTCCTGTACAAAGTAGCTTACCTTTACAACAGGATGTTCCCCCTGCTGCAATCGTTCTGAGAGGGTTCCCAAGACCTCGTCCAGTTCCAGGCGAGAATCTTCCATCAGTTCATCCTGCCGGATGGTCAGTCTCTTTTCAGCAGTTTCCTCAATGGCATCACTATGACCGCGAAGGGCCGCAAAAGGGGCAAAAATCTTCGCACGGTTCTCAATGGACATTCTGGGATGCTTGATTAAAGTATTCCAGTCGTTTCGCGGGTACGGCAAATTGATTATGTCGTCGTAATTAAAGCTAGGCACGATGACCTCCAATCTGTCCGTTGCGTTCCACCGTAGTGGCACCTTCCTGCAGGTCCATGCCCTTGATGATGGCATTCTTGCCGAAGCGTTTCTTGATAAGGATTTCCGCCTTCAGGCGTTTCTTTTCCTTTTCCTCTTTCTGTACATCCGTAAAAATATCGGGCTGATCATAGCTTGCATCCAATACATCGTTAGCTACAATATTCAACCGCTTGAAAGTCAGGGCCTTGTTGGTAATACGGTCATAGAGTTTCATGACAGCATCTGCTATGACCGTCAGGGAACTGGTGTAACGTCCCAAATTTGCAGTGCCGTGGGCAGGCTTGGGAAGGGTGCGTCCATAGACATCCACCACCGTCTCGCCGTGATAAATTCCCTTGTCAATATTTTCGCGGTCATAGCCCAGGTGCAGCGTAATTCCGTTGGTCACAAGATTCTTGTCAATCAAATCGATAACAAGAGTATCCACCATTTCGCGAACTACAATACGGGTCTTGTTCCAGTCGTAGGCATGTTGAAGAACTTGACCACTTCCAATGCTGTTGGATTTCGGCTTGTATTTTTTTATTTCAGCAATGGTGCAAGGTTCATAGCCCCAGGCGTGGTCAATCAAAATTTCCGCATTGACGCCGAACATCTTGTAGAGATCATCGGGGCGCTTAATACTGACTCGGGCCAGGTCGCCCATGGTAAGGATTCCGCGGCCATCGTTAAGGCGACAAGTTTCCAGACGCTCGGCGATACCGCGACCCACCTGCCAAAAGCTGGTGAGAGGTCGATGACTCCACAAGTTTTTGCGGTAGCTCATTTCGTCCAGTTCCGCGATGCGCACACCATCTGCATCGGGCTCTACGTGCTTTGCCATAATGTCCATGGCAATCTTGCAAAGATACAAGTTGGTGCCGATGCCCGCCGTAGCGGTAATTCCTGTGGTTTCAAAAACATCCTGGATCATGGTCTTTGCAAGATCCCGAGGAGTCTTCTTGTAAAGCGACAAATAGCGGGTCACGTCGATGAAACATTCATCAATGGAATAGGGGTGAATGTCATCGTGGCTCACGTACTTCAGGTAAACATTATAGACCTTGGTGGAAAACTCCACGTACTTCGCCATCTGAGGCGGCGCAATGATAAACTTGATTTCCTTGCCGGTTTGACGCTTGACTTCAGCCACCTTCTGGTTCACCTCAAAAAGGCGGGCACGGCCAGGAATCCCGTAGGCTTTTAAGCTGGGTGTCACCGCAAGGCAAATGGTCTTTTCGGTACGACTTTCGTCAGCCACTACAAGGTTCGTCTTCAGCGGGTCAAGCCCCCGCAGAACACATTCCACGGAGGCAAAGAAAGACTTCAAGTCAATAGCGATGAATGTACGATTTTCTCGACCCACAGGAACAATATAGCATTTCCTACTGACACAACAATGCCACGAGTCTGCAATCAAATTTTGGGATTATTCCCGATATTCGTAGAGATAATAATTACCTTCGCTCTTCGTCAAGTCGGAGCTTGCCAATGTCCAGACATCAGGCGTTCCGCTGCGGTATTCCACCTGGATTTTTACATCGGAACCGGACTGCAGAATTTCCTGAGGAACTTCCCAGAAGTTTTCTGCACCGCTGAAGATTTTAAGTTCCTGACCGTTCATGGAAATGCTTTTCACAGCATCTTTCGGGTTGCGAACTTGCACTACGCTCCAGTAGGCGCTGGCCCCCTCCTTTACCCAGATGCTGGTGGAGTCATCCCAGACGCCTTCAACGCCTTCGCAGGAGACGAATTCCCATTCGCCGTAATAGCGGCCCACCGTAATGCCCATGATATCGCTGGCTGGCGCGCCGCCCAAGTCCACACCGCAGCTTTCATCGGGACAACGGTCCGTAATGCGAACCGTCACACGTTTCCAGCCTTCAGGCGTCTTCGCCTTTACACGAACGCAACCTCCGCAGGCAAGGCCCCCGTTCCAGGGCCCTTTATCGTCCCCGCTGGAGACGTTCACATGGATTGCAGCATAATACTGAATGTTGGTCTGGCCATAATTGCAGGCGCCACCCAGGCTAGTTTCCTTTTCCGTAATGCTGCCGTAGGTTGTAATGGAACCCTTACCGCCAATTTCCGTAAGAACAGGATCTTGAGCCGTATAGCTGTCGCAGCCCTTGCATTCGCCATCGGCATCGTCAAAATACCAGGCGTCGGATTCGCTCGCGGAACTTTCGGGAGATTCCGCCGCGGAAGAACTTGCAGGTGCAATCGCAACGCTGGAAGAACTGACAAATTCCGCCGCTGAACTTGCTGGAATCGCAGACGAACAGGAGGATTTCGCTTCGGAACTGGAAGATTTTACAGTTAAACTGGATGAACTTTTTGCAACTACGGAGGAACTGGATTCTGCATCCACAGAACTAGGCGCACTAGAAGTACTATCGGAACTGCAGCCCACCATCAAGGCAGCCACTATTCCAGCAATTCCTAGCCCACGCATAAAATGCATTCGAGTTACCAATCCTTAGCAGGTCTTGCCTGACCGCGAATGGGCTTCCAGGGTTTGCGTTCGCCATTCTGTTC
Source organism: Fibrobacter sp. UWR4 (assembly GCF_003149045.1). NCBI lineage: Bacteria > Pseudomonadati > Fibrobacterota > Fibrobacteria > Fibrobacterales > Fibrobacteraceae > Fibrobacter > Fibrobacter sp. UWR4. The sequence goes on from NZ_QGDU01000006.1 coordinate 16,754, forward strand.
GTCAAAATCCTTCAGCAGCTGGGCAGCATCTTCCGGACTCATCATGGCAGGAGTTTCATCCGGCTGCTGGTCATCACCCTGACTGTCGCTGGACTGATCCTGAGGTTGCTCAGGCTGTGGCTGCTGATCTGCGCCCCCATTGGAATCAGAGCTCTGATTGTCGCTCTGGCTAGAACTGCTTTCGCCAGAATTCTGGTCCTGCTGATTTTGATCCTGCGGGTCCTTGTTCTGGTCTTGATTGTCCTTGTTCTGGTCCTGATTCTGATCTTTATTTTGATCCTGGTTCTGATCGTTATTCTGGTCCTGGTTAGGATCATTCTTCTTATTTTCGTTCTTCTGCTCGTCCTTGGCTTCCTTAATACGGTCCAGGAGCATTTGCAGTTTCTGATCATTAGGATAATACTGCAAGCCTTCGTTACAAGTAATTTCTGCAGTAGGCAAGCGGTTTTCGATATACTGGAAAGCAGCATCGCTGTAATAAGCGCTAGCGGACTTAGGAGCCGCAAAAGCCATCCCCGCACAGAGCAAAGCGAATACGACAACGACTGGATTCTTCACTGCGTTCAGAATGACACTATGGAGCATTAGATTACCTCCAGATCGTTGTCGGTGTTGCTGGCGTCAATCTTTGCCTTGGGCTTACGTCCGGCCTTGATTTCGATGACGTCATCCATGCGCTGCACATAGGAATTCAGCTGACCTGCGGTTTCGTCCTCGGCAATGATATTTTCCAGAACGGACTTGGCTTCTTCGTACTTGCCATCCTTACTGAGTTGGAGGGCGCGAGCCAGGGCTTCCTTGGCCTTTTCGCTTAAAGGCGGCTGCTTCTGGTCGTTATCCTGATTCTGGTTCTGGTCCTTGTTTTCCTTCTGCTTGTCGATTTCTTCCTTCAGCTTGCGCTGGACTATTTCCACATTCTTCTTGGCGTTTTCAAAATCCTCGTTCAGATCAATCGCCTTCTTCAGATAGGCAACGGATTCTCGCCAGGCTGCAATACGTTCACTCGGTTCACTAGCCTTTTCTCCCACGCGGAAATGGGTATTGGCAAGATTATAGGCGGCCTTTGCAGCCAGCTTCTTATCCGGCATGCGAACAGCACTTTCCAATTCCTTCTTGGCTTCCTCATAATTGCCAAGCTTGTATTGGCAAGTACCGATGTTATAGAACAGAATAGGTTCAGCCGGCTCCGCCTCGCGGGCCTTCATATACTTTTCAAGAGCGCCGGCATAATCGCCTGCGGCAAACAACTTATTCCCATCGTTAATGGGGCGGGCAAAAGAGGCCATAGCCGCCATCAGCACCACAACAAAAACTTTAGAACTCGATAAACGCATAATCAGATCTTTCAAACTTTTCTGCCCGTCAATATATGAAATTTCAACTTTTGAGAGTACTTACTGGGGGTAGGCCACAATGTATTTTCCAAAGTTTTGCACACCATAACCCTTCCGTTCCATCCGATTCAGGCGATCACCCTTATTTTCCAGAAGATATACGGAACGACCATCCGCCAGATTCTCATTAAAGGTAAACTCATATTTGTCAAAACGATGGACATACAGGAATGCGCTGGGGAAATTGGTATAAGCCACCGTGGACAAATAGGAATTCAAATCCACCTGGCCATAAAAAAGTACACGAGTGTAATTCACGTTGGGATCCACATACAGTTTCGTTCCCGCAGGCATCTTGGACTGGGCAAAGGCTATGGCCTCCCCCACACCTTCGCAAAAATGTTCACCGATGCGATCCTTATAAGTGGTAAAGTATTCCCTTTCAAAATTTGCAAAGCAAAGCAGATAAGCCACAAGCGGAATCACAATGGTCCTAGGGTGAATAAAATTGAAGGTCAAGAGGATTCCCTGGGCGGCCATCATGATGGCCGGGATAAAGAAAAGATTCACACGATTCACATTCACATTAATAAGAATCCCGATCATAAAGCCTGCAATGAGCCAGACCATCAGGAAGAATGAAAGCCCTACACGTCGGGCAATCACATCACGGACTGCGTGATACATGTTCAACACAAGTCCCACAAATACAAAAGGCAAGGTGAAGGAATAAAACAGGCCGTGACCTTCCATATAGTTCCAGGGTAGTCCATCGGACTGATTTTTCAGAATGTTCCAGAAGTTCATGAAATTTTCCGGAATCTTCTCGAAGGAAATCTCACTATCGCGGAAATACACCAACTTGGGAATGCTCATGAAAGGCAGGCAAATTTCAGAAATCACATTCTTGTTCACCAGCAGGAATAAAAGCAAGGGCAAGGCAAGAGCCGCCAGCACCCCGAGGGAAATCCATGTATAGCGATTGTTGCCGATGGATTTTGTCCACAGGCCATAAGCCACGCTCATTAGAATTATAAAGGGAACTACCGCCCAGATGGTTGCGTAGGCATAAAGGGACAATCCATAAAATGCAGCCGCTGGAATAAGGAACTTCGGCTTAGACATTCCCTTCACGAAAAAGAACATCCCGAACAGAACAAAGCCAGGCGCCATGTTGGATTCCAGGGCCCAGCGGGAAAGCATCACATGCCATGGAGAAATAGCCAGCAAAAGCATGGCACCCACAGCAGTTTTCTCATTGTAAAAGCGACGGACCATAAAGTACACCGCCACCAGGGAGAGGAGGCCTACTAAAACCATGGGCAGCCGGATAGTCCACACATGAAGTCCAAAGACCGCAACAAACGGAATCATCAAGTAGGATTCCAGGGCATTCATACCGGAGCCCCATGCAGTCAGATACACCGGCAGGCGATAGCCATAGGAATCGGCGGCATGATGGAGCAACGTAAAGGCGTTGTATCCTGCGAAAGCTTCGTCCTGATTGATATCGCCTGGAACAGAGCCGAACATATAGAAGCGGGCATAGACGCCAAGAACCAGCACCAACCAGAAAACCGGACGGGTGCGGAGATTGCACTTCAGCCAGCCAGCGACTTGCAACAGGACGGGAACGACTTTCTGCATTCTTATTCCTTCTTTGTCACCACAATATTCAGCCAGTCCGCGTGATCGTAGGAATTGTCTCCATCAGGATCAGCCTTCAGGATAATCACAGGATGGCCAGCCACATTGGCGCTACCTCTTTGCGCGCCCTTATTGCCGTAGACCATACCGCTCTGCCACAAGGTTTCTCCATTAGGAGTTTCCACGCTAAACCTCACGGAACCGCCTCCACCGCTTTCATCATCGATGGCCACCACGAATTCCATGGACTCCGCATTTTCAGGAAGCTTGAAGAACAGCTCAGAAGCGGCATGGGTACCAATGCCCTTTTCAAACTGCTGTCCCTTTACCGTCAGGGTATTTCCATCTACAGAGCGGTTCATCCTGGGAGAGCCATACTGCTGAGTATAATGGTCCATACGCAAGTCTGTCAGGAAAAACTGATTGTCTTTCAGGTCCACCTTCAAGGGCATCAGTCCGGATATTTCGCTGGCAAGAATGGGCAGCAACAAAACGCCCATGGCAACGTAAGGAGTGAAGTGCGGGAACGGTACCGCCTTCAGCTTTTCAATAACGAAGGGGAACGCCTTAGGCGCAAAGTTGTTGACGATAGCCGCCGCAAATCCAACCACCGCGATTCCGGAAACCCAAGTCCAGAGATCCGCACCCTTGAAGCCGTTGATCATGGAAATATTCATGGCACAGACCGCTGTAATCAGGATGCACCACAACCAGGCCTTTTTCATGTGGAGAATCATCCACACGCAAACAAAAGGCACGGCATAAATCAGGTAACGTTCGTGCATGCCCGGCAACAGCAGGAAGAACGCAAACGCATTCCAGGAGGCCAGTTCAAAAGTCCTGCGCAGGGACTTTGCGAAGAAGGCACATTTCAGCACGTATGCAGAAACAATCACGAAAAGAATTTTTCCAAGCCAGGTAGGTGCCAGCAGGAAACCGATTCCATCGCCAGAAAGTCCAAGCAGAGGCAACGTATCCCTGCTGGTATTTCCCACCAGGAACATCCACAAGTTCGCAGCATTATAGGTAGAGTATGGATACTGTTCCGTAGTGTCCAGATAAGCGTGAGTCAGCATGCCGGACAAGTTACCCGCAAGCAGGAACGGCAGGAATACCAGCACAATGGCAATTGCCATCAGAGGGAGGCCGCGCCAGGATGTTTTGTAACGGCGTAGGAACAATCCTCCGAAAATAGGCAGCAGTAAAATCATCTGGAACTTGGCAAGCAATGCCAACGCAAAGAACATGGAGGCATACTTGATCTTGCTTCGGAAATGAATGCAGTACAAGGCCGCAATGCCAAACATGCAGGGGAACAAATCCACCTGCCCCCACACAGGTCCATCCAAAAGCAACGCCGGGTTCAAGGCCACAAAGGCAAGAGCCAGGTGGGCGTCGCGACTTTCCAGCTTAAAGCGGGCAACCATACGGCTCGCAAAATCCGTAAGGCCTACATGAGCAAAATACACCGGCCACAGGCAGAAGAACTTCAGCAGAGTTCCCTTCTCGATGGGGAGGTTAAACAGGTTATGAATCTGCGCCACCACCCAGAGCCAGAACACATACAGCGGCGGATAATTTCCATTAAAATGCTCAAGGCCATTGTTGGCCAGCTGTTTCACCCAGTTAGCCCAATAACCTTGGTCACCCGCAAAAGCGGACGCCTGAGTACAGAACAGATTTGCCAGAAGGCAAATGACGCCCCACATCAAAAAATATTTCGTAGCCTGCGACTTTTTCAAAATAAACCTAGACCTTGATTACACAAAAAATTTCTTCAGGACCAGAATCATATCTTCATGATCCTTCGCAGCCATCATTTCACGGATGCTATGCATGCTGAGCATGGGTTCACCAATATCCACTGTAGGAATTCCAAGGCTTGCGGAGATGGTAGGCCCCACCGTAGAACCGCAGGGCATATCGTTACGGGCGATAAACGTCTGGCAAGGCACTCCCGAATTTTTGCAGAGCAGCTTGAAGTTTGCGGAACTGACCACATCGCTGGCATAGCGTTTCTGGGAATTACTCTTGAGGACAACGCCACCGCCTAAAACAGGACCGTGGTTAGATTCGTGCTTCTGCGGGAAATTAGGATGAACCGCATGAGCCATATCGATGGACAATGCCAGAGATTCACCCAGTGCAGCAGACAGACCTGCAGTAGAGCCACATGCATCATTCCACACCTGTTCCAGGACTACCTGCAGGAAGTTTCCACCAGCACCTTCGCGAGTGACAGAACCCACTTCCTCGTTGTTCATAAAGGCAGCCACAATGAAATCATTTTCCAGCGATTTAGAAGCAAGCAGTGCTTCCGCAATGGCATGGCAGCTGCTCAAGTTGTCCAAGCGTCCGGAATAAATCCACTCGTCATTAAAGCCGCCCTTATTGGCCGCCTGACCATCAAAGAGCTGCACGTCAAAATCCAGAAGCTGTTCGTCTGTCCCCAGTTCAGCCTTGAGCACATCGACAAACTTCTTTTCACCCGCAGCACTCCAGAGCGCATCCAGGTCCGTCTGAGGATTGACCGTCAGGCCATCCTGGTTCACACCGCGGTTCAGATGAATCGCAAGTTGGGGAATCCTGAACAACTTCTGGCCACGGATCAGTTTCGTATGCACCTGGCCATTACGTTCAAAGGCCAGCATACCCGCATAGCCCAGGTCACGATCCAGCCAGCTGGTATAGAGCAGACCTCCATAAGTTTCCACATGAAGTTTATTCACGCCGGAACTTGCCTTGTCTGGATTGGGGGAAATTTTCAATGCCGGGAAATCCGTATGGGCCAAGGCAATACGGAACCTTGAATCCCGAGTCGCCTTTTTAGGGAAACGAACCGCAATCAACGCCCCATTACGTTCAAAAAGTTGGGCGTCACAGTCCAACAAAGCCTTCTTTAGGCAGTCTACAGTATGGTAGGGTGTTACGGAATGATCCAAAAAATCGAAAAATTTCATAAAGTCTCCGGCCTTTCGAACCCCAAAATAGAAATATGCAACAGTACAACGTTTTTCAACACCATTTTTAGGGGGCCTCCGTAAAAGTAAATAAATATTTATATATTTCTTACCATGGCATTTAAACCTCTAAAACGCATTAACTGGATGGAAATTTCCGGCCTCCTGGTCGGCGTGTTTCTTACCGTTGCCGTTATGGTGTTTGCCATCGTTCTTTACGCAAAGTTATTCTCCACCGGCATGATCGGCGTGGAAGAATATAGACTCCACAGTACCTTCGAAAAGGCATTCGGCCTCCGTCCGGGCACCCGTGTCCAGATTAGCGGTGTGGACATTGGCCAGATTGGCGAAGTGGAAGTGGAAGGCGACGGCGTTTTTATTGAATTTATTATCCGCAAGCAGTACCAGCCCTGGATTACAGATAGCGCCAAGGTGTTCGCCATCCGTGACCAGAACATGATTTCGGCCCGAGTCATCAACATTGATGTCCGTCGCGGGAAAGGCCGTATTCTGGAAGATGGAGACTTCCTTCCTCCTGGACAGGCTCAGGATATCGAAACCGTTCTTGAAACCGCAAACATCCTGCTGGGCCGTGTAAACACGCTGGTCGATGCAGCAGACTCCCTGCTGACCATGGCGATGGACACAGGTACCACCATCGGCGCCATGTTCGGTTCCCGCGCCCTTTACGACAACCTGAACCGCCAGCTGAACCGTATCGACGACATGACCTACGTAGGCAAGAGGGTTCTGTTCCAGACCGCAACCATCATGGACACCCTCCAGGTCCAGATGCCCATGCTGCTGGGCAAGGTGGACGTTATCACGGATGACGTAGGCGGTCTAGTCACAGAACTTAAGCCGCTCCCCCAGAAGGTGGACAACCTCATGGGCAATGTGGAAGGACTCATGGACAACGTCGGTGGCCTTATGGGCAAACTGGACGCATCCCTCGGAAAGGCTGACAATATGCTCAAGGAAGTGGGTGAACTTACTTCCGGTCTGGGCGACTTCATGGAAGCCACCGAACAGACTCTCCAGAGCGCAGACGACTTGATGAACGGACTCTCCAGCATGTGGATCATCCGCAGGTCCTTGCCTAACAAGGATTCCGTTCCCTTCATGGTGGAGACCCTATGGTAATCCGCCTACCCAAGATTAGCGTGCTCGCTATGGCAGCAACGATGGCTCTCTCCGCCACCACCGACGTGATGGCATCCGAGTCAGGCATTTTGTCTTACAGAGCGCAGAATTCCTTTAACGCAGGGAGATTCGCCCGTGGCTACGGCCAGCTGGAACGAGCCCTACTCGCCAGCCGCAAGGAAGCAGACCTTGTTTCCGAAGGCCGAGTGCTTCTCGCCATGGCTCAGATCCGTACCATGAGCCTTGATCTTGACCTGGCGGATTCCCTGGTCGCCACAGTCCGCGAAGACATTCTGGACAAGAGCACCAAGGTCCTCCTGGGTAAAGTGAAGATGTCCATCGCCAACGAAAGAGGCAACTACAAGGATGCCGCCAGCATCTGTTCCTCCTTCGACAAGGATGTCATTTCCAAGGCGGAGGAATCCACCCAGGCAGCATTCTACGGCGAATGCGCCATTGCCCAGGCAGCCACTCACAAGGATGCCGAAGAATCCCTGAAGATGGCAGGCAAGCGATCCGACAAGAGTGGCGGTTTCTACGCATTTACTGCAGCCCGCGTTGCAGAACTGAACGGCAATGCGAACGAAGCGGATTCCCTGTACAAGGTTGCAGAAAAGAAAGCCATTGAAGGCAACAAGCCCTACAATACCGCAACCATTCTCTACATCCGTTCCAACCTGAAGACCACCTCCAAGGACGAAGCGGAAGACTTGAAGATGCGTTGCAAGAATGCATTCGACCTTATGGGGCTACCCAACAACGCCAAGCGCTGCGCTGAATAATTTCTTCTATCATTTTGAGACAAAAAAAGCCTTCCCGTTGGGAAGGCTTTAAAAATGTCCGTGTTTTTATTTTGCGGCAGAAGAGTCCGTTACAGCAGCCGCCACAGTATCCGCAGGAACTGAATCGACCTTCAGCGAATCCACGACTGTAGAATCCTTGGCTTCTTCCTTAGGTTCGTCTTCCTTTTTCATGGCCAGCAACTGATTGTACACAATCGCAGGATGAATTTTTCCATCGGCCATGCCATCAATCAGATACTTTACCTTTTGGAAATTTTCGTCCTTGTCATAGTCGGGAATCAGGCCGCGATATCCAAGGAGTCGAAGCACCTTTGTACAAAAACCTGTACGGAACTTCTTGAAGCGAGGCTGCATCACGTCGTTCAGCAAGGCTTCCAGGGCAACTTCCGTCTGCATGGTATCCAATTCAAAACTGCGATAGATGGTACGGATGTGATCCGGAATGGTTGTATCCGGACTATCGAAATAAGGACGCATCACCTCAGCAGCAGCCTTCCTATCAGGATAAGGTCCCTTTGCCAAACGAAGGGCATAATAGAGAGCCAGGCGCCACTGTTCCGGATATATGCGGGTCGCTCTACGCAGCACCACGAAATCGGAAGTATCAGGAGCGTCAATGGCGGATACGCCACCTACAAAATAGTAGGGGGTGTAGAAAAGACTATCCAGTTCCGTAGACAGATTTGCCACATGACCCAGATAGCCATATTCCTTTCCCGACAGGAAACTTTCACCTAATTCGGTCAAGCCCTTGATCCAGAACAATCCAGCCACTGCGGCATCATTACCTGCAGCAATGTAGCGAACAGAAGAAGCCTTCGGCAAAAATGATTCGTCAAAGTTTGTGCTAGGCAGAGGTTTTGCATTACGGAAAGCCACAGCCACAATGGCCACGGCAACAGCAAGTACTGCAATATAGAGCCAAGACTTCATTCGACGTCCTTTTTACCTTAGATTCGGCAAGCTTCTGCCAGACGTTCCAGAGCGTCAACGCATTCAGTTGCAAATGCTTCCGGCTTACCGCTACGCTGGTAAGCGAAGTTCAGACCGCTGGAGCTGTTCAGCACATGGAACTGACGCTTGCCGCCACCATTCTTGATTGCGGTAAGAACAGTCTTGGCGTCACCGCCCTGACCGCCCGGAACACCGGGAATGGACACACCTGGAATCAGGAAGGGAATTTCATGCTGGTGGGCAACGCAGTAGGCAGTAATCTTTTCCAGTTCTTCCGGATGGGTAGCGCCAACCACCGCACCGAAGAAGCCCTTGTCGCCATCCCATTCAAAGATCTTGTCGGCAACCTTGTAGAAGGCTTCGTTTACGTCGCGGGGATCGTCACTACCAATGACCTGCATGTCCTGGAAGTCATGAGCACCCTTGTTGCTGGTACGGAGCAGCACGTAGGCACCGTTCTCGGAATTTTCGCGAAGGAAAGGATTCACGGAATCAGAACCCATCCAGGGAGAAACGGTCACCACGTCAGCCTTGTAGACATCGAATGCGGCAACGGCATAGGCGGCGCTGGACTTACCGATATCGCCACGCTTTGCATCCAGAATCACGGGAATGCCTGCGCTGCGGTAATCCGCAATGAGCTGCTGAAGAACAAGCATAGCCTGCACGCTGACGCATTCATAGTAAGCGCTGTTAGGCTTTACCACGGCAGGCATCACATTACGCTTCAGGCAGCATTCCAGCAATTCGGAATAGAAACGCTTGATCTTATCTTCGGCAGTGCCATCGGGGCAGCAAGGGTCAATGAGTTTCAGGACAGGGTCCATTCCCATGCAGACCGGGTTGCCACACTTTGCAATGCGCTGTTCTAGACGATCATGAAAATTCATCATTGCCTCCGATTACTTCAGTTCGTCCTGAATCAGGGCGGCTTCGTAAGAAAGGATACCGTGAGCCACAGCGACGTTCAGGGATTCCAGATCGCTACTCATAGGAATCTTGACGGTTTCATCGGCAAGTTCAATGAAATAGGGATTGGTACCGGCACCTTCGTTACCCACGAGGAAGGCCATCTTGCGGAGCTTGTGAGCAGGGATTTCGCGAAGGCTCTGCTTTGCATGCAGGTCAGTAGCGATAATGGTATAGCCCTTGCTACGGAGGAAGTTGATCTGGTCAATCAGATCCACATCAAATTCGAAGGGTACGCGGAGGAAAGTACCCGATGAACCACGAACAACCTTGGGATTGAAGGGGCTCACGGTACCACGACCGAGAATCATACCAGCGGAATTGAAACCAAGGCTGGTACGGAAGAGGGTACCCAGATTACCCGGATCCTGCACGGCGTCCACGAGAGTGAGGATGCTGCGGCTAGCTTCGTAAGCAGGCTTCTTGCTAGCAATACGAGCTACAGCGATCACGCCCTGAGTTGCAACCGTAGAGGAAAGCTGCTTCATCTGGGATTCAGTCAAAACGTTCAGACGGATTTCAGCTTCGTTAATGGCTTCCATCAAGGTTTCATCTTCGAAGCCTTCAACAGCATAAACACCAATCACCAATTCGCGATGATGGGACACCAGTTCATGAACGACATGGATGCCTTCACCAATAAAGCGGCCTTCACGTTCACGGCCCTTTTCGGTAGTGAGGGCAAGAAGCTTTCTGAACCAAGGCGGATTGGAAACTGCATCGTTGTTTGCTTCCGCCTGGGCTACGCGTGCTTCCAGTGCGGTTTCATCTAGTACTTCTTCAACGTTTTCCACCTGCTGTTCTTCAGGACGCTGACGGTAGACAGGAGCACCTGCCTGAGCAAATTCACGACGGGGGCGACGATCACCGAAGGGCTTGCGATCACCACGGAAGGGACGATCGCCGAAGCTACGGGGACGACGGTCACGGTTAAAGGGACGGTCAGAGCGTTCGCCGCCTTCACGGTTAAAGCCTTCGCCATCACGACGGTCAGAACGTTCACCACGGAAACGATCTTCACGGAAAGGACGGTCATCACGACGACCAAAGGGCTTTCGATCACCGAAGGACTTACGGTCGCCAAAAGATTTGCGTTCGCCGCGTTCGCCATCGGCACGAGGATCACGGCGGTCAGTAGCAACGCTAACGCCGAACTTACGGTTCAATGTGGACTTTACAGTGCGCTTTTCGTTATTTTCTTCGCTCATAGTTTTCCCATTATTGGATCTTTTCCAAGATCTGCTTGGCGACGGATTCACCGTCAATTTTCAAGAGTTTATAGAGAGCAGGTATCTCGCCCTGTTCCACAAAGTTGTCAGGAAGTCCGAAGCGGATAAGGCGTTTATCCGTAATTCCGAAATCCATCAGCATTTCGCCGATAGCCGAGCCGAAGCCACCCACCAGTGTGTTGTCTTCCAAAGTCACAATCACCTTGTGGCTTTCAAAGAGCTTGCGGTAGCATTCGGGATCAAGAGGCTTGATCAAACGGGCGTCCACCAACGTGGGGTCGTATCCGTTTTCGGAGAGAACCTGGACCGTCTTCTTCAGTTCATTTGTCATGAAGCCCGCTCCAAGGAGCAGGATGTCCTTACCCTGGCGAAGGACCTTGGGAAGCTTCGGATCGAAGGTTCCAGTGGGTTCTTCCAGCTTTTCAGCCAGAGCGGTTCCGCGGGGATAGCGGATAGCCACAGGCCCTTCCATACCGATAGAAGCCTGGATCATATCCCTCAGTTCATTTTCGTTAGACGGAGCCATGATGGTAAGACCCGGCACCGTTCTAAGGAAAGACAAGTCAAAAGAGCCATGATGAGTAGGACCGTCTGCACCCACAAGGCCTGCACGGTCAAGAACCATCACTACGTGCAGATTCTGCAAAGCGATATCGTGCAAAATCTGGTCGTAAGCTCTCTGCATAAAGGACGAATAAATTGCAACCACAGGGACGATGCCATCACAGGCAAGACCTGCAGCAAAAGTCAGGGCATGCTCTTCGGCGATACCTACGTCGATCACCTGGTTGGGCAATTCCTTCGCAACAATATCAAGACCGCAACCAGTAGGCATAGCGGCAGTAATACCCAGCACGCGTCTGTCCTTACGTGCGATTTCCAGCAAGGTCTTACCGAACACGCTGGTCAAGGACGGCTTTACGCTACCAGGAGCAAGAGGCAGGCCACTTTCAGGATCAAAGGGGCTGCAACCATGGAACTTGGTCGGGTTCGCAACAGCTGCCGGAAGGCCACGACCCTTTTCCGTAAGGATATGGATCAGGCAAGGCCCCGGCTGTTCCTTGACGCGTTTCATCAGGAGGATCAATTCCTTGATGTCATGACCGTCCACAGGACCAAAGTAACGGATGCCCATGTCCTCGAAGAACTGGCCGGGCTTTACAGCGGTCTTGGCAGCACTTTCCACCTGCAGGAACAAGTCGCGGAAACGTGAACCCAGAATACCCGGAAGACGCTTCATCAGGCGGTCCAGGTCCGTACGCATCTTGTTGTACACCGGGTCGGAAATGACTCGGTTCAAATACTTGCTGAAGCCACCTACGTTAGGCGCAATGCTCATCTTGTTGTCGTTCAAGATGATGGTCATATTCTGCTTGGAAAGACCCGCATTGTTCAAGGCTTCGTATGCCATACCGCCAGTCATGGAACCATCACCGATGACGGCAACCACGTTGTTGTTCTTCTTCAGCTGGTTACGAGCAACAGCAAAGCCCAAGGCAGCAGAGATAGACGTGGTAGCATGACCTGCGCCAAAGCAGTCGTATTCACTTTCATGGCGTTTCAGGAAGCCCGAAATACCGTTCTGCTGGCGCAGTGTGGAGAAACGGTCAAAGCGTCCGGTCAGAAGCTTGTGTACGTAGGCCTGGTGGCCCACATCCCAAACAATCTTGTCCTCGGGAGCATTGAACACATAATGAAGAGCAAGAGTCAACTCAACCACACCAAGACTGGAAGCGAGGTGACCGCCGTGCTTAGATACCTGACCAATGATGGTCTCGCGGATCTGGGCAGCAAGACGATACAGTTCTTCCAGAGAAAGATGCTTGATGTCCTGGGGAGACTTGATGTCTTTAAGGTCCATTATTTAACCCTAGTAATGATAAATGCAGCAATGGAGCGAAGAATCTTGGTATCGCACTTCAGGGCGTCCAGAGCGCGAATGGAATCTTCGTACAGCTTACGGGCGCATTCGCGGGACTTTTCCAGGCCCACCAAGGCAGGATAGGTAGCCTTACCGCGTTCTACGTCGGAACCCACATCCTTACCCAGTTCCTCGGTAGTAGAAACGATATCCAGGATATCGTCCACAATCTGGAAGGCAAGGCCAATGGAGCGGCCGTAATCGCGAATGGTCTTAATATCTTCTTCGGAAGCATTTGCCAGGCGTGCGCCTACTTCAAGAGAAGCTTCAATGAGGGCGGCAGTCTTGTGATAGTGGATATAGTCCACCAGTTCCAGGTCCACCTTCTTGCCTTCGCTTTCGATGTCGATCATTTCGCCACCGATCATGCCATAAGTACCGAGCAGGTGAGCAAGGATTTCAAGAGCCTTGGCGTTGCCCGTCTTGCCCATCAGTTCAAAGGCAAGAATGCATAGGGCGTCACCAGCCATCACAGCAGTGGCTTCGCCGAACTGCTTATGGTTCGTGGGCTTGCCGCGACGGAAGTCGTCGTTGTCGATGCAGGGCAGGTCATCGTGGATCAGGGAGAAGGTATGGAGCATTTCCAACGCGCTCATGGCGTAATCCACAGAATTACCCTTTCCGTTAAACATATCGAATGCGGCACGGACCAGAGCCGGGCGCAAACGCTTGCCACCGGCAAACATGGAATAGCGCATCGCCTCGTGGAGGCGTTCAGGCCTATCCGTTACCGGAGGGAGAAATTCGTCAAATTTTGCTTCCGCTTCCTTAGAGATGCGGGACAGATAATCTAGGGCAAGAGCCGCTTCTTTTTCAAGAGATTCCATATAGACCAAAGATACTTAAAAAAGAGCCCCTAATAAAGGGGCTCAAAGCTTATAATACCCTTATAAGGGCTCAAAAAACAGGATTTTCTCTTAGAACAGGGCGCCGTGGATTTTCACATCATCAATGGAAATTTCACTGCCGGCGGCAAAGAAGAAATGAAGCTGGCGGACCTGCGTCTTGACGCCATCCCATGCCTCGTCACAGGCCCATTTTTCGGAGCTATTCACGCACAGGTTAGAGGGTTTCACCACCATTCTGGTCCACACGCTATCCACCTTCATCCATTCGGAAGCGGCCTTGGCATTCTTGGAGTAGGACTCCCAATTTTCCAGGGCGACACGAACATTGCCATTCCCCTTCGCAAAGAACTCGATGGAGTCAATAGCGGTAAAGTTCTTTAGTTCTTCCAGCTTGCTGCCCAGAAGAGCCCAAGCATACGGATCCTTGGCTAGTTCATATTTTGTGCTGAACACCTTGGATTCGCGGCTTTCATCTGCCATCAGATGATCAGCCAACAAATGCTTCGCATCCACCTTTCCATTAACGAACTTGAAGGTAGAACCCTTGTACAAGGTATCCACATCCATATACCACAGCGGGCTATTCTCTTCAAAGTCAAACAGAAGCCTTGACGGATTCAAGCAAGCCGCCCCTTCCTTAGGTGACTTCACGGACCATTCTACAAACGGCTCGCTGCTATCGGCATGAACGAAATACAGGTCCAGAGTTTCACCCGCAGGAACAGCAGGTAGCACATAGGCTCCCAGGGAATTCGTCTTCACCAGGATGTCAAATCCGTAAGCGCCCACCCAGGCATAGGTTTCTTCACTATTCAAGGTCACCTTGCTTGCGACAGAAGAGGAAACGCTCAGTTTTAGAGTGTCGATTACAGACAAACTATCTGCATCGTAGATCTTGGAGAAGGAATTGTTACCAGCAAGGACAGTCAGTCGATAGCGTCCGGAGCTAGGCCATTCCATGGTAAACTTACCTTCGGCATCTGTACGCAAGTCGGCCTTTACCAGGCTGTTCTGCAACACGAACTTTTCGGCCTTGTAATCACTCTCGCGGAGAGCCACCGCAGCATAGGCAGCAACAGAACCATCTTCCTGAAGGACGACCACCTTCTTCACCGTATCCACAGGAGTTTCTACAGTATCCTTATCTTCCGGCTTGGTCGTATCGGCAGGAATTTCCGGCATCTCCTTGTAGTTCTCATAAACGAATTCCGTGGGAGAGAAGAACGCAGACTTGGATTCCAGAACGTCTTCCAGAGATTCATTTACGAAATACAGCTGGAGAGAGTCGTTCGCCGGCAGGGCAGGAATGACAAACACGCCATTCTCGTCTGCGGGAACGATAATGTCTGTTCCATAGACGCCGACCCACACGGTCTCGGATCCCTTAGGAACGTCCAGTTCACCCTGCATTACAGCAGTAGGAACCAGGTCCACAGATTCAAGAGTTTCCTTGCTGGATGCATCCACCACCTTAGTGAAGGCATGACCGTTATAGGAGATTGTCAAACGGAAAGAGCCGTCTTTGGGAATCTTCAGCTTAAAGTCACCCTGGTCATCGGTATAGGTATCTGCAACGACCACGTCGTTTTCAGCCTGAGTTGCGAGAGCCATGTGATCAAGCGCGCGAAGGGATACACTTGCAAAAGGAGCAGGCGCACCATCCACATTTGCACGACCATTCGTCGTAATGCTACCAGGTCCACCGGCAACATTCGTCTCGGAACAACCAATAAAGGCCGACGCGAGAGTCAAAAGGAAAAGTAATCTTTTCATTTTTTCTTCTCCTGCAAAGGCTTTACAAAGGCCAACGGGAACAATTGAATATTGAGTTGGAACACTGTGTTATCTCCAGAACCATCCTGGGATAAACGTAGTAAATCGGAACGGAATTCGTTAATCTTTTCACGGATTAACTGGATATCATCCATATTAAAAGTCATGGTCACCGTGCTAATATCACGGAGATGAGGGGCATGACGCTCCAGGGACTCACCAGCCAGGGCAATAGTATCCTTCTGGAACTGACGGACGGCGGCAGAGCGCCAGTTTCCGCCGGTACTTACGAAAGTGTCATTCACTTTCCAGTAGCCGTCCCTGTCTTCAGAAATCATGTTCAGTTCATGCAAGAGCTGAACAGCGGCGCGAGCCTCTTCCACCGTAATCTGGGGAGTGCAGCATTCCGCCAGGCCTTCGTAGTCATCCTTGAACTTGCAGATGCCGATAACGGAACGAATCGCGTTGTAGTACCAATGGCGATAGAATTCCAGCTCCTTCTTCGCCAACAGCTTAAGGGATACACCCTTCAGGGCCTGCATGCGTTCGTAATGCTGCAAGGCTTCCGCATCCGTCTTTGCACGACCGAAATAAACCATTTCAGTCCAGTAGGCGGCTTCCTTTTCATCCAGTTCAAAAAATTCAGCAGCAGGCTGAATAAGGCCAGTCGACAAATGAATCTTACCCTGAGACACGCGAAGCAGGTTGCCGGGGTCGGCACCCATCTTCATAGCCATATAACGCCAGGAGATTACAGTCTTGCGCTGTTTAAAATCATCAAAAGCGTCTCTCAGCCATTCGCGGTAGTCAGTATATTCAAATATCGGTTTCATAAACAAAAAGATACATAGACACCTTGGAAATTCCTACAGGCATCCATTATTCTCCGTTGTGGAACTTTACAACGATATTCAACTGAGAATCGCAGGTGGCGGACCACTTACATTCCGGATTCTTTTGGAGGCTTTCATCCTCGCAAATCCCTTTAAATTCAAGGATTTCAGCCGTTTCTGCAGATTTCCCATAGACAACCCGATACTCCAGTTCTTCTACAGGGGAAGCCTGCACCGCCGGTTCGCCCATAAGCCGACCTGTGAGTCTTATCACACAGGCGTCCTTGTTAGGCAGTTCATCCTCGTTTTGTCCGGGAACAACAAACCAGTGGAGCTGCAAGGGACGGAACTCCACCGGCTGAACCTTTTTGGCGCATCCCGCCAAAAGGCAAATAAATGTCAGAAAAAGAAATGGATAGAGGACCTTTCTCATTTCAACGGATTGCGCTTGAATGTAGCGCTAGTGACACGGTTCCTACCGCCTTCCTTAGAAGCGTAGAGAGCCTTGTCAGCGCGTTCAAACAGACGCTTCGGGTCTTCGCCCGCGATCATTTCGGCAATACCGAAGGAGCAGGTTACCTGCTGCTGCTTGATCAGCGGAGTACTTTCAATAGCCATTCTCAACTTTTCTGCCAAGAACTGTGCATTCTGGATGGGGGTATCACCACACAGAATCACGAATTCTTCGCCACCCCAGCGAACCAGGGCATCCGTATTACGAATCTTGCTCTGGATAAGCTTGGTCAGGTTCACCAGCACTTCATCACCCACATTGTGGCCATAAGCGTCGTTGATCTTCTTGAAGTGGTCGATGTCCAAAATCACGAAGGAGACAGGGCTGTCATTCTTGCTCAGGTTTTCCTGTTCGCGGAGAAGCACGCTGCTGAAGCCAGCTCGGTTAAGGCAGCCCGTCAGCGGGTCTTCCTTGCTGGACTTTTCATATTCGGACTTTTCAATTTCCAGAGCCAGCAAGTTCTTTTCCAGTTCTTCACGCTTCTTCTTGTTTGCAGCACGTTCACGGCTATAGTCAAAGAAGCGGATCACAAGGATAATCAAGAAGGTCACAAACCACATGACCACCAGAGAGGTCACCAGGTTGTCCCAGGAAATGGTTTTACCCTTAAAGCGTACGCCCTTGATTTCCAAGGTACCATAACCATAAGCGGCATTCGTTCCCGTCTGGATTTCAATCAGGGGGACATTGCTCAGGTCGACACGGGCCTGATGGACGTTAATATTGTTCTGGGCGACCCACCAGCCTGCCAGACGGAATTCCTGGGGGACAAAGATCGCAGGATAGGATTCTTCCAGGGGGAAGAATTCAATTTCGTTATACTTCCAGCTGCCTTCGTCACCCGCACGGGAGAACGAGCTATCGAAGCCACGAAGGTACAGACGGACGGAGCCTTCACCGCGGGGCTTGACCCACACGAAAATACTGTCGTACTTGGAAAGGTCCCAACCACGGGACTTGCCATCGCCCAGATAGATTTTCACACTGGCATACGGATATGCATATCCTTCACGCAGTTCATAGTCCAAGACCACAGAGGAGTCGGTCTTATTCAGCACGACTACAGAGGAACCGCCATCAGCGGAGTCACCCACCACCTTCACATAGGGGTAGTCGGACAACATGATGTCCCTACTTTCGTTCAGGCCGTGCTTATAGGCCAAGAGTGCGATGACCGTAATGGCCAACAGCGCGAAAATAAGGATGTTCATCCTAAACAGTACGTAAAGTTTTTCAATAACCCTAGACATATTTTTCCTGCAATCGCAAAAAAATCCAACAACCCTAATATAAAAATTTGATGCGCTAACGGCTCATCCACTTGCCCAGACGACCTACAATGGGGCGTATAGTATTGGCCAGGTCCACCTGGGAACGTTCCGTAGGATGTCCATGGAGCCCCTCATTGGTAGTATGCACCTCCAAGAACTCCAAATCCTGGTGTCCTTGGGCAATTTCGGCATCATAAACGGACTTTACAGTAGGAGTCAAATCGTCATTTGGCCAAATTTTGGTAGAAACAAGCAAGAATTTCACACCCGGATGCTTAGAACGCAAGTCATTTATCATTTTTGCATAGGCTTTTTTGAATTCTTGCTTATCTCCGTAGGGAGGATTCCCCTGAAAATCGTTAATTCCAACGAACATCACCACCACCTGCGGATGGAAACTGTCAAAATTCCAGAGAAGGGAGGACTCATCAGACGTTTTAGTCACATCCCCCGGAGCAAAACCGGGGGCCGTATAGTTATACAGGCGCGGAATTTTCCATTCCGGCACAATATTGTCGTAATTTCTCACAAGGCCACGGCCGCTAAAGGCGTTAATCTGGAAATCAGCCTTGAATCCATCCGCCAGCAGGAAGGCGTAACTTTTGGAAGAGTTGGTTGTTTCGAACACATGATCTTCCTGGTCGGCCACATTTCCCTCACAGCCATACCCTACAGTAAAGGAGTCCCCAATGAACTCAATTCGACGATTGGTGAACTTGGGCGCATCCATCAGCTTGCCCTTCTTATCCGTAGAAATGCCATGGAGAATGACTCCCCCCGGATTACTTTCGCTAATCTTGATCAGACGATAAAGATGGGTTTTGCCATCCCCAGCCACCTTTACATGTTCCACGGACTTGCCGTCAGTTACAAAAATTGCGAGCTGTTTACCATCCTGATCCACTCGCCAACGAGCGTGTCCTTCCAATTCAAAATCCAAAGAACTGGCCACAGCATTGAACTGGACCATTGCCGCAGGGGCAGATGTACGACTAAAGGAAGATGTGTGGTCCCAACGACCACTGAAAAGGAAGTGGCTAGAATCCAAACCCATGGAAGCCTCCGCGCACACTGCGCCCAGTGCCATTACGGCGAAAAATCTCAAAAAACCCATGTTCTAAATCTAATAACATTTTTCAATAAATTAATAAAGAAAACTCACTTTCCATAAAAAATGCTAAATTCGTTACAATGAGTCACAAGTTCCGATTTTTTGGTCTTTTCGCCCTAGTAACCTACGGTTTACTGCTAGGCGTCAATGCCATCGCCCAGTCGGAAGAAGACAAGCCCATCCCTGGCTCCGAAGCGGACACTCTCACCAGGGAAGACGCCCGAATGGCATTTCTTGTCTATAAGCTTTTGGACAAGGACGGAAAAATTATAGGCGCGAATCTGGAAAAGGGAGCCAAGTTATTTTACCAGAACTGCAGGCCCTGTCACGGTGAAGACGGCATGAGAGTGAATTTCAATCCCATGAGCAGGAGACCGGCTTACATAGGACAGCGCGCCAGAGAAGAAATGCCAACCTTCTGGTACCAAATGAACTTCGGCGATGAAGGCCGTTCCATGGAAGCTTACTACGATGAAATCCCCCTAGAGGATATGATCGACATCGCAGGCTACGCACAGACATTGCCTTAAAACTCAAAAGATTCAATACGTTGAATCGGGGACTCTGGGAACCCCTACTTTTCACTCAACCGACGGATATGAATCCTGATCCGAAATGGTCTCGTCCAAATCTCTTAGTGGAAATTTCAAAAGAGCTTCTTTGTTCGCCACATACAGGGTATCCCCTACCGCAATCATATCATAAGTCGAACCATGGGCAAGGCAAATATAATTGGGGCAAAAGTTACCTTTAACCTCTCGCCAGCCCTTTTCTTCCTTTCCATACGGAGCTCCATAGTCACCCATGTAGACACTAGGCCAGGGCAAACTACCAGCAACAAAGAGATGGTCTCCATCCGATGCCAGAGAAAAACGATTAAACGGCGTATTGCGATAAGTCTTGTGTCCGCGAGAGGAATCGGCAAAAGAATCCGTCGTGTCAATAGTTTCGTCATAGGTTTCAATAACACTGTCTATAGGGTTCCAACGGTCAAGAACTTCGTCATACTCCAGCACATCAGATGAAGATTTTTCACCAATCACATATATTTTTTTCTTATGAACCACAATGTCCAACGCAATATCACTTGTATCATAAGTGGGGATCCAGGTAGCCCAATCAGGATGTGGAATTTTCGCCATCCTCTTCCAGCTTCCGTCATAGCGCCACATTCCACGATCTCCGCTAATGGTGTACAATTTGCCATTTAACTCAACACCCTTATGGAATTGCATCGGATATTCCTTAGTGGAATCGTAGTCGTAAGTAATGTCGATCCAACCGGTATCCGTCTGCATTTTAAACGCAAGTTTTATAACCTCGCTACGCCTATCCGTGCTATCCTCATATCCTGCAAAACATACAACAGGGCGGCCTTTGTACGTTGCAATCCCATAAACATTGTAATAACCAAGTGAATCAAACGGCAACGCGTATATTTCGTTCCATGCATTGTGATCGAAGTCGTATTTCAGGACTTTTCCACTAAGCTGAGTTCCCGCGTAAAGCCCCGTGGAGTCTCCATGCACATAACGAATCCATTCAGAACTGGATAGAGTGTCCCAATGAGTTGATCCAATCCTCGAGGCAAATACCCTTGGGGTGTAAGTCACAGCCCCTGGGGAGGTGTACTGGTTGCTTGACCAATGGTTGTCAACCAGAACAATCCTATCGCCAACATGATAGATGGATTTTAAGCCACCATACATCTTGGAATCATGCAGCACAGGAATGAAATCACCCTTGCGCCAGCCAAAGTCCGGACGATCGTCATAATTTTTAGGTGACTGCGAAACAGAAGGTTCATCGGAACAAGCGAACAGAAAAAAACTAAGATAGAGGAGTAAAATTTTTTTCATGCTAGAGGCTCCATACGTATTGGGCATTCAAGAGGCTGGGCAAACTGTAGGTCTTGCACTCGTCAACAGAAGGGACCTTTCCAAAAATCACATCATCTTCAGAATCAAATAAGGCTATTCCACAGACCAATTTGTCAAAAGTACTCCAATCTGTTAGATGAAGACCGATGTTTCCTTCAACAACAGACTCGTTCGGATATAGAATATACCGATCAAAATACATATCCAGTTCCCATACATTTTCGCCAATACTATGAAGACTAGGCTTAGATACCGGTGTGTACCAATCATCAACAGGAACATAAAGCGATTTCCCATTAGGCACACGAAACCAGAGTTTTGCATGGTAATTCTTCAAGGCAACAGATCCTGTATTTTTAACGGAAACCTGAGGTTTAAACGCATTGTCTTCCCATGAAGCCGCATCACTCCAGGACAAGACTCCCTTCGGAGAAGCAATCACACCATCGTCTACGCTCTTGTATATAGGGGGTTCTTGTCCCCACAGAATACGCTCTTCCACATCATAAACAACTATTTTCTTATTGTTTTGAGGGATACCGATATTATAATTCGCAGACCAATCATCAAAATGATCAAAGTCGGTCCAATCGTTATAGTATAAACGAATCTGCCATCCATCCAAACTCGGAAAAACGGACTTAGCCTTCAATACGGAATCTGTTACATCCAACATAAATCGCCATTGGTCGCCACCAAGATTTTCAAGGACAGCAGTAGTTTTGGGATAATCTACTTCAACTACAGGATTCCTTGCTGGATCCGCCGTGAAATAATAAGCAACCTTAAAGCCTGCGACATCCTTATCAGTTGAATTAGCAATAAGTATTCTAGGTCTCGATGTATTGGATTCGTTATCGCCCCGCGCCTCACGATGCATAACGAAAACATCTCTATTTTTTTTCCAAGCAGTTGGCGAAACTGGTGCAATCTGAGAACTTAAATCGCTAGCAGTGGCTGTACCAACAACAACTTTAGGAAGCAAAGTCCCCTCCTCTGCAATAATGGAGAAGGTTGTTTGTGAGGACATATTAGGCATAGCATAATCTTTAGAGAATGTCTTGCCAGATTGGTTATCAAAGCTAGCCGTAATAATAGAACCGTTTCTCAGAAGGCGCGGGTTGGTCGCAATACTGGAAGGCAGCACAACATCCTGTCGTAATACTCCATCCGCATCGGTGTAATTTACATAAGATCCCACACCTGGTTCATATATAGCTTCCAGATAGTTTATTCCATCAGAAGCACGAGATCCCTGCTTGCCAGTTACAAGATACAAAGGAGACAAATCAAAGTCTCCAGTTAAGCCAACAGTTCCATCCTCTAGATATACTAACTTCACACCAGCTTTTTGGACAAGCAATTCATCACAATAAACATGCAATGCACATGCAATATCTAGTCCCTGTCGGGCAGATGCAGCCATATTGCCCATTTTTAGATCCAGATGGGCGACCGTTTCCCATGGAGCCAGCGCATCATGTAATTCAAATTTACGAGGTTCTTTTAATTCTGGTATAGTACTGCTAGTTATTCCAAATTCATCACTTTCATACCTTTGACTCTCCGATTCCACAATCAAATCACTATTTGCAAGCCAATCATCCATCAAACTATTTAAAATGCTTAACAAATTTTGATTCAAATTTACGTCATCAATATTAATTGTGCCATACAACGAATCCTTAAAATCGTTTGATTTTGACTCTAGGTACGACTCAAGAGATACACACGCAACCTTTGAATCTTCATCATCTAATTCGGGACAGGAAATCTTTAGATTATCAGCAATGGATTCTAGAGCCGCGGAAACAACGGTTTTAGTACTTCCCGAATACAACGGCACAATTTCAAGATTTTCGTCATTCGGTTTCTTTGGATACGACCTTCCATTTGTTCCATAGTTCAAGTTTTGTAGGAAATCACTTTCTCTTTCAAGATGCTTTCCAATGCGTCTTGTATTTTCCGCTTGTTCTCGCGAATCCTCAAGTGGATCCAAATCCATAATATCAACATCAAAACTACCTGGACCAAGTGGGTCAACATTTAGCGATACCGTATAAGGTCCAAGGTAAGGTCCCTTCATGTTCACTTCATAATCAGATGTTGCCACAAGAGTTGCTGTTGACCAGCCAAGGAGTGCGTCAACAGCCATGAGTCCCAAATCAGTCAACCAATTTGTGTAATCAAGATTGACCTTGACATTCGCTAGGCCATGTTTTTTCGGATTATTTAAATCATCCACTATTTTTCCCAAACCGAAATATCCTGCTATGGATTCCGATTTTGAATTTTCTGCAGCAGTTGCCGCCCCAAAATGAGGTGTATCAACAGTGATAACTCGTCCAATATGATTCGCCGGATTATCGCTACCTTTAGAGACATTTTCAGCCCTAAGTCCGCGAAGCATTTCTCGCACAACAAGTCCACCCTGGCTATGAGCGACGATATCAACAGACACCTCGGGTGTTTCTCGCCAATTAATTGATGTGCTACTAGAAAAATCGTCTAATATTTCTTCCAATTTTTTATATAATCTACCAGACTGAGTAGTTTGATCGTTTACTCCATTCCAATCCAGCGGCGCTTCTTCCCATCTTTTATCGTCATTTATTTTCCCTGGAGCTTGAAAAAAATATATTCCATCACTATTAATGTTATCATCCGTGATATAAATATTTTGATTGCGAACTATAATATCGGGAGCTGATCCAGAGCTATATTTTTTCACTAAGCCCTTTTGAAACTCATCATTGGTTCTTAATAGAGCTTCCTTATAATTATTGAGCTTTTTCTTTAATTTTTCAGTACAAACAGTCTCTTTTATAAAAGAAGGAACAAGTTTTTCTACGCAAATGGACGGCCTCATTCCTGAACAGATTGCGTCTTTTTCACACAGTTCATCTGCATCTACACTAGACGCAACTCCCCAGGATCTATAGTCATCCCCCAAACCATGAACAAACAGAACTGGTTTAGCAAGTTTTTTCCCCGGAACACCCAAATTTTTCCACGCAGGATACGCAACTTTCTGCTTTACCCACTGCTCTTTCAGTTTTTTCTCATCAAATTTTCCATCATATCCAGAATATGTACGACCATTATACTCTGAACACGACTCATCAAATGTACCGTCTTCTTTTAAACATGCAAGGTTTCTTTCTTTCCAGTCATGTGCCCATGCCTTAAACTTTTTATCAACAGCTTCTTTATCCCCTATCACGGGGTCTTTTTCTTTATAGGGATCACTAAAAAGGTAATAAATCCCTTTATATTTCAACTTATTTTGGCATGTCACATGATACGTAATGCGTACAACACTTGCTACACAAAAATAGTGACCATTAGTGAAATAATCTATTAATTTATCTTTGTCATCATAATAATCTTTTACTAAATCGGCAACTGATACAACCTCAAAATCCTTCACCTCCCCACACGTGGCATAAGGCAAGAATGTTTGGTCATAAGGTTCCACCCACTCCCCCACTTCCACAGTCGTACTAGACGGATAAGACTTAAAGTTTTTAAAAGCCTCAGCATAGTCATCTCTCGCAAAAGCGATTACAGAAAGTAACGCAACAGCTAATAGTTTATTTCTCATAACCCCACCTTGTTTATGCATCCTTAAAGTTCTTTCTTGCCGATGACCTTGATTTCCTTGATGAAGGAAAGGTCGAGACTGGTTTTCTCTTCCTGTCCATACACCTGGATTTCAATGGTCTGGGGAGGCTTTGCAAGACGAAGGCCGTGAACGAAGAAAATCTTTTCTTCTTCCTTGGCTAAACGTTTTGCAGGATCCTTTACCTTGGCACCCACCAGAGTACCGACAGTCTTTGCATAGCGCAGGACCTTCACCAGGTCAAACATCGCCAGCTGCTGATAGTTACTGCCATACTTGGTGGAATTGAGGGCCGTCTGGATAGTCCCCTCATCGGCGTCGTTCTTCAATTCGTAATCAGGAGCCTTTGCCTCGGGCCAGGCCACAGCAAAATCCTTACGCCATTCTTCGGAAGACATCTTGGTACGTTCCACATCGCGGCGTTCCACGAAGGGATTGAAACCATAGTTTTCCAAAATTTCAAAAACCCGCTTTTCCATTTCGGGCTTCAGAATAAAGCCGTAGCCAGGAATGTATTCCTCAGTGCATTCAGTAAACTGCGGGAAGCGGGAAAGTTCCGTAAGGATCTTCAAGTCCTCAATCTTCAGCAAGCGGACGGTATGGACACGAGCTCCATAGAAGGAAGAATTCCATTCCTGGAGGGTATCAGCCACATTTACAGGCGGTTTGATCCAAGTTTTGAAATGTTCAATTTCCGTTTCCGAAAGGCCACTCTTCAAGCCCTGAATATAGGATTCGCGGTTCAGGTTGAAGCGGAGGAAGGTTTCATCGTTTTCTACAGAGGCAAGGCATGCCAGGGAGAAAAGCACACGGGGATTCGTTCCTGTGGAAACAATCAGCTCAAAGTTGGGCAAGCAGGAAATGTTCTGTTCAGGAATAGAGGCGATGGCGTTCTGAATCCAATCCAGGCCGGACTGGTCCAGCGTCACCGTTTCCACCTTTCCACGAACAACACTAAACTTCACAAGACCAAGAAGCCACAACTCGCGGAGAGGACGGGGCAAGTAATCCCACGCCATTTCCTTATTCTTTTCCAACAAGCGGGAAGCAGGATCCATGACCCAGAAACGATAGGATGCATCCAAAGCGTACCTGGGAGATTCAAGTTCCTTCAGCAACTGAACGCAATGGCTACGGTCTCCACGGAAGCGTTCCTTGACCCACCAGGAAACAACATCCTGGTGAAGCCTAAAGCCATTCTTGCGGATAAATTCCAAAGCCTTTTCAGAAGGAACCAGGCAAGCATCTTCCTGTTCCAGCCAGCCATTTTCCGTCAGGAAAAGGAAAATCAGGGACAGTTCATTTTCTGCGGCCTTTTCGGACAGCTGCTTTGCTGCGGCAAGGCAATCCAGGCAAATCTGGTAGCTGCGACGGTGGATGGTATTGTTGGTGTTAACCTTCAATTCCTTACGCATGGCAAAGGAAAGTACCAGGCAGATATGCCAATCAATCAGATTGCCAAAAGACTGAAAACTGGATGCCTTAGGGACGGAATCTACTTCGTCGGGGATTTCAAAACATCCGGCAAAATCCGAAAAGCCATAGTAGACCATGGTGCCAGCGGAAGAAGTTCGCCAGACCAGAAATTCCTTGCAAATGGAAAGCAGAAAATCCTGAAGCTGTCGACTTTCGCTGACGGGCACCGTCAGACGCAGTTCATTATAAGTCAAGCCTCTGGAACCGCTATGGTACAGAAGATTCAGACAACGACGCTGCCAAGGATTCATCTTGACGAACAGGTCAATAGCCCTGTCCCTATCCTTGTAAAAATCCAAAGCTTCGGACTGAATCAGGGCGTTGTTCAACAAGCCCTTATGTCCAAACGCCTTCGCATGCACATTGCGGAGGAGGGGTTTAGACATTCCATCAAAAAACGAATTTAAATCGTACATCAAATTTCCTAAACAAGCATCCTACCAACTAGGGAGGACAAATTTAGAAAAAATCAGAGGAAGTTCTTGATGTCATCCACATTAGACGCCACCTTCTGCTTCATGTTCCAGATCCTGGAGAAGGTCTTGCCGTAATGTTCAAGAACAACGCGATTATCCAGAATAAGGACCTTGCCCGTATCCTCGTCGGAACGGATAAGGCGGCCAAGCCCCTGGCGCAACTCCATGTAGGCTTCCGGAACAAAGTAATCCTTAAAGGAATTCTTTCCCTCTTCCTTCATCTTGGAGGAAATACCTGCTACCAGCGGATCCGTGGGATTGGGGAATGGCAGCTTAGGAATCACTAGAAGCTTAAGGGCATCTCCCGGGAAGTCCACCCCCTCCCACAAGCTCTGGCAGCCCAAAAGACAGGCCCCACGTTCCTTACGGAACATGGCTACCAGACCATCCAGGGAGCCATCTACATTCTGGCAAAGCAGAAGCTTATTCTTCTGTGCAAAGAGCGGAGCCAAGGCAGCCTGGGCCTTGACCATGGCAGAGATGCTGGTAAACAGGACCATGGTATTTTCGGAAACATCCGGAAGAACCTGTGCCAAGGTTTCGTTCACAGCCTCGTTATATTCAGGAGCGGACGGCTTGGGCAAATACTTCGCCACCATGACAGACTGGCGTTCGTCCTTGCTTGCGGATTCATTATAGACTCTGAGGAAGGGACGTTTCTTTTCGTCCAAGGAGTCCATACCCATCTTCTGGACGAAATATCCCAGGTCCCCCTGGACAGAAAGTGTAGCGGAGACGAAAGTTGCAGACTTAATCCAGGGATAGAACTTTTCCTTCCAAACGCTACCAGAACTGAGGGGATAAGCGTGAAGCTTAATCGTGTGCGGGTTGAAAGGTTCTTCCATAAAGAACACCCAACCTTCTCGAGACGCCTTGGTCAAAAATTCAAAATCCGAAACAAATCTGGAAAGTTCCGTCATACGACCACTCAGGTCACTTACCAAGCCCACCAGATTTTCATTCCTCAGATTCTTAATGTCTTCAAGCAACTTATCCGCAAGCTTCACTGACTTAAGGCTCTGATCCAGGAATGCAGAAGGATCAGCATCATATTCCGCAGCTATGCCTGAAGTGTAGACAAATCCGTTCTTACCATTCTTCTGCTTCGTCAATTTCTTGCCGATCTTCATAAAGAAGCGATGCAGGCTCTTTTCCGTTTCGGATAGACGTTCCGTCAAATTGGCGCAAGTTTCGTGCAGTTCCGTTTCTTCCACAGGAATTTGGGACGCAATTTCAGCCAGGAGTCCGTCCTGCCTGTTACGAGACGGAAGAACCGTCTTCATGGCGTTGCGCAAACCAAAGAAGGAAACCATACGCCCCAAAGCCTGGGTACTGATATCCGGCAGGCGATGAGCTTCATCAAATACAATATGTTCGTACAGCGGAAGCAGTGCGAAATCCAAGGACATATCCGCCAGGAAAAGGGAATGATTTACCAACAGGAGGTTGGAATTCATCGCCCTACGCTTTGCTGCCAGGGCCGGGCAGTGAGCATAATGGGGACACTTTTCCCCCAGGCAGGATTTTGCGGAACTTGCCATTTTAGACCAAAGCACACGATTACGGCCCTGGCTAAAGGAAGTGCATTCGTTTATGTCTCCAGTCGTGGACGTATAGACCCAGGGGACAATGGCCATAAAGGAATCTCGTTCTTCCGGCAGCAGCAACTTGTTGGGGGCGGCAAGAAGTTCCTCAAACTTGCGGATGCACAGATAATTCTCGCGGCCCTTCAATACAGCAGGCTTAAGCTTATCCTGATAAAGTCCCGAAATCTTGGGAATGTCGTGATTCCACAATTGTTCCTGGAGGGCGCGAGTAGCGGTACTAATCACTACGCGCTCGCCAGAGACAGCCTTATTCGCGGCGGCCACCAGATAGGCCATAGACTTGCCAGAACCCGTAGGAGCTTCCATCACGCAAAGGCCACCCTTGTGCATGTTACGTTCTACAGCTGAGGCGAGGTCCTGCTGATTTGCTCGAACCAGAAAACCGGGAACGGACTTTGCCAGGAAACCATCTTCCTTGAAAAATTCGCCAACGCGAGGTGTCTTATCCTTTACAGGAACCAATTCCTGAGGGACAACAGGGAAACGATAGTTCGGCTTTTCCTGGGCGTCATCCATAGATGGCCAGAGAGTAGACCATTGTGATTCAACCGCAATTTTACCCAAGGCATTCAGGAGCCATTCATCACTGGCAGCGATTTTCTGGATGGACATGACAAAAAGACGTCCACAGGCATCCGCATCGGGCAAGGCACGATGTGCACGACTTCTGGGAATATCCAATTCCTGCACCAAGGTATCCAGGCGGTGGTTAGGAATGTTCTGATAGGCAATGCGTGAAACCGTCAGGGAATCCCATACCATGTGATTCTCAAAGGACACGCCGACCTTCTGGAATGTCTGGGTCAAAAACTTGGAATCAAAATTGGCGTTATGGGCAACAACGGGAAGTTCTCCAATAAAATTGAAGATTTTAGCAGCCAGTGCAGAAAACGGTTCGGCGGTTTCCAAGTCAGCCTTACTAATTCCGGTCAAATTTTCAATGAAGGGACGAAGCGTTGCTGTTGTCGGCTTTACCAGATAGTCCACGGATTCTGTCGGCTCGCCATTTTCAAAACGAACAAGGGCCACCTCAATGATTTCATCCTTTTCAAAATCAAGGCCTGTTGTTTCCAAGTCAATCGCCACAAAACTGGGAATCTTTTCCATCATATCCTCACAACCAAAACTTAAGGCAAAGCCGGCAATTTCAGGTTCATTCTTATTAGGTTATTATCACCATTCTTCAACTTCAACGTATCATTATAGGCGCGCCATGCAGAACCAAATCTAAAGGGATTTACAGAGCCACCATCTGGAATCAGCTTGCCCTCTTCTGGATAGAAATAATCCATAAAGTAATTACCTTCTACCAATTCCCTCACAATAAATCCGCCCGCCTCAGTACACTCGCGAACAATGTACTTACCCGTTTCAGGAGAATAAAGACGAACAACAGCTCCCGGGCGGCCAGCAGGAATAGCCCCCATCAAGGTCGCCTGTTTCAACTTTTTCACAGTTTCGAAACGGAGCAGATTCCTATACTTCAATTCTATCACGGTATCTCGGATACCATTGCTATCGGCAGCGGCAAGAGTCGTATCCTTATAGCCCATCAGGAAATTTATGACAGCGTCCGTAGGCCAGGGATCCTTCTTATCGATCATGAAGCGAACAGGATCCACCTGGGAAATTTCCACCTGACTAGTATCCTTGCCAATGGCGAAATAGAAGGTCTGTTCAACAGAGTCCAGCTTAGGCTTATTGAACAGCACCACCAAGGAATCATCGGGGAATGGATTCTTGGCAGAAGACAACAATCTAGCCTCGCTTACGGCGGAAGGCATCGTATCAGATTTCATTTCCTGCCATTCCAGCTGAGCCTCGTTACGCAAAGTATCCAACGTACGGAACAAGGAATCCTTTGCGGACTTGCATATAAACTTATACTGGGTTTCCTTTACAGGGGCGGGGTCGAAGAAGAACTGGGGCTTTTCGGACTTAGGAGACTTGTAGACCAGGCGGGGGTATAGTTCCGTGTTATCCGGGCCCTGCAAATAGCAGTTGGACGTATCCTTAAAAAGGGAGTCAAAATACACGGGCCTTGTAAAAGTCGCTTCCAGAATATTGGCATAAGGCTGGCTCACCGATTCCATTTCCAGATGGGTGGAATCCATATCGGCAATGGCAATCCAGATTGTATCCTTCCAATCTTCAGTCAACACAAGATCCCCGGTCCAGATTCCCACATGTTCCGTAGCAAGTTCGATTTTCTGGTTACCGTTTCCATCGGCAAAGGCAACCACACGGTAGCGACCCGGTTTAAGCCCTGTCAAAAGGAAGTTACCCACGCTATCAGCACGAGTCACATAGAGAGGAGGTTCCTTCAGCAACTGCGGGAGGGAATCCAGCTGGTTGGTAGTCGTATCCTTGTACTTTTCCAGATAGCGGCGACCCTTACGTTCCTCCCCCATTAGGAAAAGTCCAACACTGGGATACTCCTTCTTCTTGGCCATGGCTTCCGTCACCAACACTCGGCCAGGAACCGTCAGAGAGTCAATAACTGCACCCGTGGAAAATACCACCTGGAAAGGCTTGGCCAAGGCATTCCCACGCAGGTCCTTAATGCCTCCTGCAAAAGTAACCGTGTAAGTAGTACCTGTATCCAGTTCTGCACGGGAAGTCAATTCAAGAGTTTTTCCCGTCACTTCAAAACGAAGTTTCTTCTCAATGGGTGGAGAAATGGACACAGCACTTCTAGGAATGGCTCCATTGATCCATTCGTCAAATTCCAGCTTGACGTAAAGTTCGTTGGGATGGTTCGTGGTGTTGGGAGCAGGGTATACACCAGCTACTCGCGGAGGATGCTTATCCTCCGGACCACCTTTGGGCGCTTCCTGGGTGGCACAGGCGAAAAGCAGAATGCTCATCGCCGCCAAAAGCCACCACGTTTTTTTACTTCCCGTTTTCAAGTTCAACACAACCTAATGATTTAGTCAATCAGATGGATAATCTTTCCCAGACGGCTCCAGCGAATCTTCAAGGGCAGACGCCACCAGGTGAAGGGATTGGCGAGAGCGAAGGTCGCATCATCATTGTCAAAGGAGAAGTAAATGACAAATGCCTTTGCCTTGATATTACGGAGGGAAACGACACCCCAGTAACGACTATCCAGAGAGTTATCGCGATTGTCCCCCATCATGAAGAACTGGGGAGTTTTCACCACGTAGTAATCCAGCGGTTTGCCCCCTAAGGTCATCTTGCGGCGAATTTCAAACTTCGGCTTTGTCACTGCCGGGGCAGAGGAATCAGCGATAGCGGAATCTGCGATAGCGGAATCTGCGGGTGCAGCCACTTCTTCGGGAGCATTCAGCAAATTGACATTTCCTTCCAGGTCCTGGAGGAGGGAGCCATCAAAACCGGTATAGCTGACCTTACGGGTAAATCCGGAGGGGGCCATAGGATCAATCAGCGGGAGATATGCCATGCGGGTCAATTCACGAATGAAACTGAACGGCACCGGTGCAGAAATAGTATCGCCCTGGGTGGCGTGCTGCAGAATCATATTGTTTCTACGATAGACTTCATCAATCAGCAGGCGACGATCATTTTCCAGGGGAATGCGGAATTCTTCAAATATGTGATTGTTCACTTCCTGACCATCCTTCAGGAGGGTCAAGTCCAGCTCCACCGCTTCGTCCGGATTTTCCTGAGCAATGATGGAGCGGAGCCACCAGGCCATTTCCAGAGGAAGAGAATCCACGTACAAGGTGTCACCCACAGATGGCACCACAAATTCATTACGTTCATCGCGAGGAGACTTTGTGCGATAATAGGCAGTGTACTTACCCTTTCCCGGCAGATATTCCTGTTTCTGTCCGTTCACGAAAAGTCGTCCCTGGTGAACAGCCACCGTATCACCACTCACTGCGACACAACGTTTGATATAATCCTTGGGACCATCCGGGAAATGCACTAGATGAGGCTGACCCTTCAGCGGCTCATGATCCCAGTAATAGTTACCGAACATTAGAGCATTAAATAGATGGGTATAACGTTCCGGATTTCCTTCCGGGTATTCAGGCTCCCCAGGATAACGGAAGATAATCACATCTCCCGCCTCAGGCAGAGTAAAGCCAGGGAACTTCTTATTGCTAAAAGGAACGGGAGACCCATAGGTAAATTTCAGACCCAGCAGGAAGTCGCCAGTCCTCAAGGAATCTTCCATTGATCCACTGGGAATCTGGAACGCCTGAATCACATACTGAATCACAATGAGGGCAAGGAAAATGGGGACTACAATTTCCCGCAAAAGGCCCTTAGCAAAAATCTTAAACGAAAACGGTTTCTTTTCCTGAGACTCCATGGGGGACTCCAATTAGGTTTCCTGAATCTTCTTGAACATGTTTCTACTTACAAGCAATTCCGTCTTGTTTGCGTCATCCATAATCGCCACAAGCTTTCCGCTGGCGGAACGACGGAATTCCAGCACATGGTCCAAGGCCACAATATTGGAACGATGGATACGTACGAAACGACGGGGATCCAATTGCTTTTCCAGATCCAACAAAGATGTATAAATGAAATACTGGTTAGACTTGGTATAAATCGCAGTAAACTTGTCTTCGCTATGGAAACGGATAATATCCTTCACCTTCACGAGAATGGTCCTATCGCCGATCTTCACAAAAATCTGATTCAAGTAGGAAGTATGGGCTTCAACCAATTCACGCAACTTTTCCCAAGTAAGGCCACCTTCCGGCAAGGTTTCTTCCGACTCCGGGAAGAACTTGCGAAGCTTTTCCACAGCCACTTCAAGACGTTCTGCCTCGATGGGTTTCAGGATATAATCCACCGTATTCTCTTCAAAGGCGCGAAGAGCGAAATTATCGTAGGCGGTGGTAAAGATGATCAGCGGGACATCATCCTTATCCAAAGCATTCAGCACATCAAAGGCGTCCATGTCCGGCATCTGGATATCCAGAAACACGACGTCCGGAGCGTAATCCTTAATGCGCTCAATCGCCTGCTGGCCAGAGCACGCTTCTTCCAAGATTTCAATTTCGGAGGAATACTTTTCTTCCAACAAAGCACGAAGGCGACGGCGGGCCAGCGGCTCGTCATCCACAATCAAGGCAGTACAACGCATTCCCATTATTCAGCAACCTTTTTGGAAACAGGCCTATAGATCTTGATGAAATCGGCAGTCATGCCGTCCGCATCTTCATAAACAGTTCCGGCACTTGTCATATAGCTCAAATTTCCAGAACCAATGCGTTTAAAGTCCCAATGGGTGGAATTATCGGAGAGGGAAACCTTGATTGTAGAATCCGTCACTACATAAGTTCCCTTCAAGGTGTCCATCACGGAAGTTTCCTTGATAATCGTCTGGACAGCGACTACGGACATATCTTCCTTCAACGTCATCTGCACCATCCTGGCCTTGCAATCATCGCAAGGAAGCGAACCCGAATAAAGTGCCGGCACATCCTTCGGAAGTTCGATAGGCGGCAAATCCGGAAGAGGTTCCTTTTTTTCTTCGGAACAGGCTGACACAAATAGGGCAGCCATCAAGACAGCCACCCCACTCAAAAAAGAACGGGCGTGAAAAATACTCATGCCCGCAATTTAGCAATTTACCTCGTAATGGATATACGGAAGCCCACCATATGACTTTGATATAGCGGATCTTTTTTCTCTCGTTCCGCCGAAGCCAAGGCAGGAGCCTTGTCAGACCAACTTCCACCTCGAACAACGCGACGTTCGCCTTCTTCAGGACCCCTATAATCCTTGGTACTTCGTACAGGATAATCACCATACCAATCATTGGTCCATTCCGCCACATTGCCACTCATATCGTACAATCCAAAAGCGTTGGGCAGATACTGTCCCACTTCCGTAGGACCGTTAGTCTTAGTTTGTGCGTAATAAGCATACTTGGACGCAACAGCCACATCCCAGTAATAGGTCGTGGAGGTCCCTCCACGGCAAGCGATTTCCCATTCCGTTTCAGTAGGCAGGCGCACCGCCTTCACATCGTAATTCACCGTCAAATTTTTTAGGTAGCGGGACTGGCCAATCTCTTCATAGACGTACGCAGTATCCAAGCCAGCTCGTTTTGACAAGGCGTTACAGAATAAAACCGCTTCGAACCAATTCACATTGGCGACAGCGATGCTATCCCCTATTTTTAACACATCAGGAAGTTCCCCCATGACGGTCTTATAAAGAACCTGAGTCACCTCCGTTCTGGAAATGGAAAAAGAACTGACGGACATAACCGTCTTGTCGCGGTTCAGTTCCTGTTTAGGAACATTTACCAAAGTCACCAGAGATTCAAGCACCTTCATTGGGTCTTCTGCCACAGCAGATGAAGATTCGGGAGCCTCGCTGGAACAGGACCGTTCAACGCTACTGGAGGATTTTGGACGGGTCACTACTGAGCCAGGGACATCGTCGTCATTCTCCTCCACGGAGCTATCGGTCGGTGTAGAGCATGCCACAAGAACTGCAACAAGGAACGAGGCAGTCCATGCAAGAAACGTCCTTCCACCAAAACAGTTCATCAGCGGACCACACCCACGCGATACAGCTTCTTCTTGGTCTTTCCGGACTTGAACTTTACCTGCAGGCGAGCCGTATAGACATCAGAACCTAGGGCTGTCAGATCCAGGTTTTCAAACTGATTACGTCCCGCAGCGACATCGGTCATTTTTTGCTTGAAGACGCAAAGTCCGGTAATATCGAACAATTCGAGAACAGCAGACTTCGCTTCGGCACCCACCTCAAAGCGGGCCTTGGCAATGCCACCGCGAATCGGATTAGGGAACATGAAGAATTCGGAAATTTCATCCTTCGCATTCACTTCTTCCGGGGCTTTCAGTTTGGATGCGTCCAGATAACCCGTACGTTCGTTACCGCCAGCGGGAAGAGTCCAGGCTGCAGCACTTTCAGAAGCGTCTTCAGAAGCTTTCTGCAAGCGAAGTGCGGTCAAGGAACTGCGATGGAGTGCATAAATTTCAGGTCCTTTGGATTTCTTGCTAGGAACAGCGTCCGTCACAAAAATGCTCATGGGCTGCAAATCGGAAACGGTTTCCGCATATTCAAAGCATCCCGCAGAAAGAGGGAACTGCTCCGTCACCTGCTTGCCTTTGCCCGTAAAGGCATACACCAGGCCATCGCTACTGGAGACAAGAATCTCGGGAACATCATCGCCAGTCACATCCACAATCAAGGGATCGCTAAAGAATCCGTAAACAGGAGATCCGCGGCTAATCACAGCCGGGAAACTAGACAGCGGCAAGCCAAAGCGATCCAGGGCGTACACCAGGTTGTCGCCCAGGAATACGATTTCGGGATAACCGTCATTGTTAATGTCACCCAGGGCAATTCCGGAAGTTTCATCCTTAAGGCCGCTAGAACCAGCAGCGCCGCGCTTATAGTTTTTGGTCCACAGGACCTTACCGTCTTTTCGGCTGATGGCAGCCACATTTCCACGGCTTCCTACAGCAACCACCTCGGAAGTCCCGTCCCTATCCAAGTCCGTGCAGGCCAGGCGAACCACAGGATCCTTAACATTTACACCGATGGAATTTTCCTTAGTATCATAGGCGATTACATGGCCATCATCGCTAGCAATTGCAAGACCATAGAATCCTTCACCGGAGCCACAATAGGCCAAATCAGAAACGTGGCCCGCAGCAATTGAAACTTCCTTGGAAACCTTATCAAACTTTTCCGTGCTTACAGAATAAACATCCGCATCAATGCCAAACCAGAGCTTGCCATTTACAATCATTAGGCTAGACTTTTCACCCTTAGGCAAGTCCAGAGTTTCCTGCAAAGAAAGGCCCGTTTCAAACTTCGTGCGAACCAGCTTTCCATCATGGAGACTATACACATATTTGCCATCGCTAACCAAGCCCTTCAAGGAGCCGGAACTAGGAGCAACGCGATACAGAGGAATGTCCTTTTCCATCTTCTTATCGGAAAGTTCAATCTTCTTGACCACAGAATCAGCATCAAAAAGGGTATCGCCCAGGGCGCTAAAGGCCTGCAAAGTTCCATCTTCCGCACCAACCACAACAATCTTTTCGCCATCCTGATCAGGATGATTCACGAACACAGCTCCACGTACAGCAGAATTCAGGCCAATTTCGCGAGGGAACTGACTACCGTCAATGCTACCGTCATCAATGGAAATGGTAACAGAGAGCTTCAAGGCGCCATAGTTGACCACGCTATCACCCAAGAAAGCATTGGACGTTTTTTCCTTTCGGGCATCTTCAGGAACAGCCACGGAAATTTTGATTCCTGTGTAACCGCCTTGCGTCGTCATGGTATTTGCATAACCCGTAGCACCGATGAAATCCACCACGTCATACTTCTTGGAACTTGAACTATCCGCAATGCGCTGGTGAGGAAGCAAATCCGTACCAGCACCATAATCATAGGTATCTTCGCCAAGAGCATTCTTGAATGTTTTGCCAATACTCAACACACCATCGGATTCCACCATGGAAATACCAAACTGGTGATCACGAAGAGTATCGCCCCCCCAGAAGTTGGCAACACCATACTGCAGGTTTTCCCTCAGGAACCATTCATTGACCTTCCATACCACAATGCCGCTAGCAGGAATACCGGCATCGAAAGAACTGACATCCAGAATAATACCACTAGCCTTGTTCTTATTTACAGAGCACTTGCCCTTTACGCAAACGCTATCCTCAAATACCAAGTGCAGACTATCCACCGGCACCGTGGTCATGTCCGTTTCGTCACCATCATCGGACTCTCCAGTGGTAACACTTACCGTACCGTCCTTATTCCAGGAACGCTGACGGTTTTCAATGAGCAAGTATTCCGATGCATTCAGGGGCACCTTTACGATTTCCACACCCTCTTCGGAACTACCGGCGGCCACAACATCGACAGTCACCGCCTTTCCTGCCGTGGGACGGACCTCCTTCACCTTGGACCATCCCATATAGGCGCGCTCCCAGGCTGCAGGCATAGCGGGCAAGAAACCGTTACCGGCGTTATAGCCGGCAAAGTCCATCAAATCATAATAACCCAGGCGGGAGATTCCCTTTACCACATCATAGGTATTGGGCAAGCCCAACTCGCGAGCAATCTGGTTCACTAAAATTCCGTTGACGCCCCAATTCAGACCATCCTGGGAAGCAGTTTCACTCACGACCATGATTGAACGTAATGTATCGATAGTGGCACCTTCCAACACAATGCCATTGGCAACGGTGCGAACAGAATCCCTGCCATTTCTATCCTTGACCGTATCCTGGACTGTAGGCACAAAGTCCTGATCCGTAGGCAAGTATTCCCACACATCACTGCTGATATACACATCCATGAAATCTGCAGGAGTATCTGCATGGTTTGTACCCATGCTACCACCATCAACCAGTCGACTTGCACCTGCATGAATAATCATGAAGGCACGCTTGGTATTAGGATTTTCGGACAGAGGAATTTCAAAGGGGGAATCACCCGGCTTATGAGCGGCCATAACGGCGTCATACACAAACTGCAAATAGTCACGACTGCGGGCTTCATCAAACTCAGCCGTTTTTTCACCCTTCAGCTTACTGGTACGATTGTAGTCAATAATCTGCTTTTTCAATTCATAGGCATTGCTGCCCCCTTCCGGGAAAATTCTGTACTTAATGACCAGATTGCCATGGCTTGCGGTCTTGAAATAGGAATTCGCAAACTCAAAATGTTTCTTCCAGTAAGAAGCGGAGCCTCGACGGCCTGTAGGATCCAGCTTATAATCCTTCTTGTGAGAAGAATCCGAATCAAAAATACCCAAGCCCGTAGTCAAGGAGTTATCAGGAGATTCCTTAGCAAACTGTACGCGCATGGCAAATACTTCCAGAGTATCCACAGCAAAAGCTGCAGGAGCCAGGAAAAAAGCCATCAGCAAAAACAAATTCAAGAACTTTTTCATCACATCCTCAATCTACAAAAAATGCAGACCTATGCTAGATTCCAACCTGGGTAAAACTACGGGGAACGTTCAATCGCCATGTCCCCAGGCTAAAGGACTTGTTGTGAGCCACCTTTTTCATCTTAATCTTCAAGAAGGTGGCTCCATCTCTTTCAAAAACAATTTCGCCGGGAAGAGTCTTCCCTTCAAATTCCTTAAAGTTCTGGAATTTCAATGTTTCCAGTTTCCCATCACGGCCTGTCCTGCAAAGCCACGCAATTTCTTCCCCTCTTTTCCCGAAGGCGAAGTTCTTGCCGGTAGCCTCACGAGCATAAGTCACCTGGAGAGAGGAATCCATCAGGTTTTCCGGAATGTCCACCCCATCGTCCATCACTTCATATTTTTCCGGAAGAAGAACTCCATTAAAGAGACCTGCCACCTGATGGATATGGACCAGCGGGATCGTGTTATCCATCAGAAGCCCCACCATGTAGCCATATCCCTTGACATAAAGTTTTTCCGTAGGGAATGTCATGGTCCAGCCTTCTTCCGTCCACAATAAGGAGGCAACGCCGATTCCCATAGGGCCAGTAAGTTCCATACGGTAACGTTTCCCTGGAACGGAGAACAGCACCGCATCCAGTTCCTGCGTATTGCCTTCCGCATCCTTCAAGGTCAAAAGGAACTTCGCCCGCAGACTATCCTGGGGAGCAACAACAGCATTGTCAGACTTTTTCGGGGAAACTTCTACGGAAGGCTTGGCACCGCCATGGCATCCTGCCAGCAGTGCGCAGCAAAAGGCAGCGAGCAAAAGCAAGCGCAACATCCTGGCCTACTTTTTCTTTTTCAGAAACCGCAAGGCTTCCGGATGGTTCGGCTTGATTTTCAGGAGTTTCTTATAGGACTGGGCTGCATCGGCGTTCTTGCCTAAAGCTTCCTGGAGAGCGGCCAAATGTTCCCAGTAAACACGGTCCTTCTGCAGGCCCGGATCCTTCAGTAGAAGCATCAAGGCCATGGACTCTTCAAACTTACCCAGTCGATAAAGCCCCCATGCCTTGGAATCCATAATAGCTTCATTATTCGGATCCAATTCAAGAGCCTTCGTCACCAATTCCAAGCCTTTTACCACTTCGGCTTCATTCCTATTCAAATCGATCAAGGAATAACCATAATAATTCAGGGCAGACACAAGATCGCTTCCCTGGAGATTGCCTTTCTTCAGCAATTCTTCAAAGAGGCCAAAGGACTCATCTGTACGCTTTAACCTTTCCAGGTTGGAGGCGTAATAATACAACACATTTTGATAACCAGGAGCCCGCTGCATCACGTATTCAAAATACGGATTTGCCAGAGTACGGTTCTTTTCGGCACGGGCGACAGTCGCCGCATCAAAGGGACCTTCATGTTCCAAATCCTGAGCTTCAGTGCAGAGGATTCGACCATACCAAAAACGAACTTCAACCTTCTTCAGTTCAGCAGTCTGAATCATCTTCAGCATGGAAGCAGAATCAACCACATCTTCCATAGGCTTCCAATTATCCCAAAAAGCGATCAGAGAATCAAACTTGGCATAAGCCTTCTTGTACTGATGAGCCATGGCGTAAACCAGGGAAATCACATTCAGGTCGGAATTTCCAGAAATGGAATCCAATGCTTCGGCATACTTAATGGCGTCATTATAATTCTCTTCTGCAATAGCGATGCTGACCAGGCTCTGATAGGCTCCAAGTACATAACTCTGGGGGCCGCCTACCTGATTCAAGCCAACCTTCAAATGAACTTTGGCACTATCGTTATTGCCAGCCATATGTTCATAATGACCCAGGAAATTGGAAACCATCGGCGTATGGATCCCATCCTCATAATACTTTTTCTTTAGCAAATTGTAGGCCGTATCGGAAGATCCCTGGGCATAGTGCTGCACCATGCTCAAAACCATATTGTCATCAAATTCCGTAGAACCCGTCAAGGTATCCACAATGGCATAGGCCTCAGCAAATCGCCTCTGGTATTTCAGCATTTCCACCAGATGGGAAAGCTGCTTCTTGTCCCCAGTCACTTCATGGGCCTTTCCAAACAGTTCAATCACTGCGGAATCCCTTTGCATGTCAACCAGCAAGGACACCTGCCTCTGGAAAAGAGACGGCATATAGTTCACATGAGGAAGCAGCAGGTCATAGACACGAACCAATTCCTTCTGGTCCTTAATGGCTTCCAGGAAAAGGCTATAATCATAAAGCAGACCCGTATCCTGATTGCGGGAAGAATCCAGCGCCGCGGTAAAGTACTTACGGCAGGAATCCACCAGGCCTTCACGCACGTAAAGACGAGCAAGCAACCCCAACTGAGAAGAAGTGATCTTACCCTTCTGGGCATTGGACCACTTCGCCTGAACAAGGGCCAAGGAATCCTTACCTTCGGCCATGAGTTTTTCTACGATTTTAAAACCGAGATAACGGTTGTACGGATCAAATTCGGCAGCGCGCTGCCAATATTCAGCGGACAAGGCCTTGTCACCACGAAGCTCCGCTTCCTGCGCATGCAAAAAAGCCTCGTGGGCAGCATCCTTGTTGACAGGGAACTGAGGAACTTCCGGCTGAAGTTTTTTATTCTGGCCTGCCACAGCAACGGCAATAGCCATGGAATCCGCAGATGTGAGAGCAAGGCCATTCTTTGCAGGCGCCGAACTACAGGCGTTCAAAAAGAACACCGCAAGAATCAAGCACACGAAAAGAAAACGAGCCTTCAGCATTCTAGTCCACAACTACGAAGTTAACCTTATAACCAGGAGTCAGGTAGTCGCCAGACTTGGGAGAAGTTTCAAGGATAGTCCCCGGGCGAAGACCTTCGGAATCCTTCTTACGGGTAACCTTGCCCAGTTTAAAGCCAAGGCTTTCCAGTTGAGCATAAATGTCATCCAGCTGCTGGCCTGCAAAATCCGGAAGGAGAACCTTACCCGTAGTAGCACCCGCAGAAATCACAACCTTGACGGTATCGCCAACGCGAACCTTTTCGCCAGCCTCGGGAACAGTACGAATCACTACGCCGCGAGGAATGCTAGCATGAGCGCCCTTAACAGTTTCCCCCTGAACAAGGCCTGCACGAGACAAGGAAATGCTAGCCTGTTTCTGGCTCTTTCCGCGAAGATCCGGAATTTCCACTTCACGAAGGCCCAAGCTCTTAGTCAGGCGAACCGTACGGCCAAGTTTTGCCGTGCGACCTGCTGCAGGCATCTGCACCAGGACCTTTCCTGCAGGAATTGTAGAATTGTAACGGCCTTCTTCCAGCCATTCAAACTTAAATCCTGCATCGGCAAGAGTTTTTTCTGCAGTAGCCGGATCCATACCTTCCAGGTTAGGAACTGCGCCCGTACTTGCAAAGGCACCAGAGAATGCAGGCATAATAATGTTGTCTACAGCAAAAACCAGCACCACGACAGAAACAGCCCAAATCAACAGGGCCTTGGAAGCCGCTGCTTTACGGACTTTATTCAAAATATTCTTTAATTTATTCATAAGACGAAAGTAATCACCTCAAGGACTAACCCTTGGTGGCCTTTTCCTGCAGTACGTTTTCGTCGAAAATAACGATATCCTTACCCGTCATGGCAATGGCACCAGCCTTTACCAGCATGGAGCAAATACGGCTCACCGTTTCGCGGGTAGTACCGGACATATCAGCCAACTGCTGCTGAGTAGGACGATTGTGAATCACCGTCACCATGGAACCGTTATCCGTATGGATACGAACACCACGTTCTTCCATCAAGTTCAGAAGAGTACCAGCCACACGGCCGCTGACGGACATAGTGGACAAGGAACCAATCTGTTTGTTTGCCTTACGCAAACGCTTGCTCATCTCGCTCAAGAGAGCCATGGAAATTTCCGGAGTCTGGCGAAGCAACTGGATGAAGGATTCTCGATGAATAATCATCATCTGAGCATCGGTCACCGTACGAACGGAGGCGGACCTAGGTTCGCCGTCGATCAGGGACATTTCACCGAAGAAGTCGCCACGTTCCAGGAAAGAGAGGATGGTCTCACGACCATCCATACCAGTCATATAGACCTGGACGGAACCGGAAGCAATCAGGTACAGAGCCTGCATGGAACTGTCACCTTCAAGCACCACAGTTTCATCACGGTTGAAGTTTTGGACAACAACCAGGTTAGCCAGCATAGCCAGCTGATCCTCGTTCAATTCAGAAAAGAGTTCAACACCCTTCAACAAACCAACAACGTTATTGTCCATAAGAACTTCTCCTTCCGCTTCAATTAGTCCATGTCAACGATAATGCTCTGATCGCGCTTAGCACCGATAGAAATCATACCGATCTTCACGCCAACCAGTTCTGCCATACGGTTCAGGTACTTCTTAGCATTTTCCGGAAGATCTTCCATCTTGCGGCACTTGGTAGTATCGCACTTCCAGCCCGGCATTTCTTCGTAAACCGGCACGCAACGACCGACCTTGGACAGCTGGTTCGGGAACACTTCGATCTTTTCGCCATCGCATTCG
This sequence comes from Fibrobacter sp. UWR4, assembly GCF_003149045.1. NCBI lineage: Bacteria > Pseudomonadati > Fibrobacterota > Fibrobacteria > Fibrobacterales > Fibrobacteraceae > Fibrobacter > Fibrobacter sp. UWR4. The sequence goes on from NZ_QGDU01000006.1 coordinate 59,529, forward strand.
TAGTGAGTGCAGATCTTGATGGTGTCGAAAGTATCCAGAACGTCCAGCTTGGTAATAGCCAAGTGAGTGAGGCCGTTAACGATAGCAGCCTTGCGGACCACCGGAGCATCGAACCAACCGCAACGACGGTTACGGCCGGTGGTCGCACCGTATTCGTTACCGATCTTACGGAGAGTTTCGCCCATTTCGTCCAGAAGTTCAGTGGGGAACGGACCGTTACCAACGCGAGTGGTATAAGCCTTAACAACACCAACAACCTGGTCGATAGCGGTGGGGCCAATGCCTGCGCCGCAGCTTGCGTAACCAGCCACAGTGTTGCTGGAGGTCACGTACGGGTAGGTACCCTGGTCCACGTCAAGAATGGTACCCTGAGCGCCTTCGAACACCAGCTTCTTGCCTTCCTTCACAGCCTTGAAAAGGAGAGCGGAAGTATCGCGAACGAAAGGCTTGATCTTCTGGCCCAGTTCCAGGTAATCCTTGATGACGACTTCCGGATCGATTTCCGGAACATCGTACATGACCTTAAATTCTTCATTATGGACCTTAGCCATAGCTTCGACGCGGGGGCGAAGTTCACGTTCGTCCATGAGGTCGCCAACGCGAACACCGATACGGTTCACCTTGTCGCTGTAGCAGGGGCCAATACCGCGGCCGGTAGTACCGATAGCAGCCTTGCCAGCCTTCTTTTCCTTGGCCTTGTCAAGAGCAGAGTGGTACGGCAGCACCACCTGAGCGTTGTCAGCAATGAACAGGTGACCTTCCGGGTTGATGCCCTTGGTGTGGAGGTCAGCGATTTCTGCGAGAGTCTGAATCGGATCCAGCACAACGCCGTTACCGATAACACAAATCTTGTCGTCGTGCATGATGCCAGACGGAATCAGGTGGAACACGAACTTCTTGTCACCTACTTCCACAGTGTGGCCGGCGTTTGCACCGCCCTGGAAACGCACAACGATATTTGCGTCCAGAGTCAAGAAGTCAACTACCTTGGCCTTACCTTCGTCACCCCACTGGGAGCCGATTACAACACGATTTGCCATATATCCTTCGTTTTTTGTGATCCAGCAGACTAAGCCTCACAGGCGTTCTGCAGATCGATTGATTGTTAAACAGGAAATAAGCTACCCAAGGAGTTTCCCTGAGCCCTTTTTCGCCTAAAAGATAATAAAGAGCAGCGAGGTATGAGGTCGCTACGCTTTGAGGTATGAGGTTTTTTGGGGACAAAATACCCATCCAACACCCTACAACGCCCCAACAGCCCCAGGATACGCGGCAAAATTCCGTAGACTTACCCCTCTTCAAATTTCGCATAAATTAACATTTTTTGAGCCGCATAGCGCGTCCTTTCCCCCAAAAAAATTGCTACATTCAAAAACATATTAGGGGGTACACATATGCTCGACTTCGCCATGTTCAATAATCAGCATGTCCTCATAGGTTTCTATTTTCTTTTAGGCATTCCCTTATTGGGTCTTTGGGGATACATGCTCGACCAAGTCCGAAAGAATAAGACATCGGACGACAGCGAGGGTTGCATATTCTCCATCTTATTCGCCCCTTATATCACGCCCATTGCGTACCTTCTCATGAGTGTCAAAAACCGAGACATCAAGGGAATCATCGTATCCGCAATCACCATAGGCCTGATCGTATTCGCATTCGCAATCGGCATCCAGGCCAAAGCACTCGGCAAATAGCAAAAACTCCCAGCATACTGCCGGGAGTTTTAAAATTAAAGGATAAAGCCTTACGGCACTTGCGCTCTTCGAGCGCAGTGACAGGGCGGCTCGGCCATGGAAATGAACAAGTTCATTTCCGCGGCTCTCGCCTTACGGCACTTCCACGGAATCCAGGATCTTCTGGACCACAGTTTCTGCGGTGATTTCCTCGGCTTCAGCTTCGTAGCTCAGGATGATACGGTGACGCAGCACTTCCATGGCAACAGCCTTCACATCTTCCGGGGTAACGTAGGCGCGGCCCTGGATAAATGCGTGGGCCTTAGCAGCCTGGGCAAGACCGATGGAGGCTCGGGGAGACGCACCCACTTCGATAAAGCCCACCAAGTCGGCGCGCTTGATGCTGCCCGGATCGCGGGTGGCCAGCACCAGGTTCACGATATATTCGCGAACGCGTTCGTCCACGTAGACCTGCTTAACAAGTTCACGAGCCTTCAAGATATCTTCCTTGGTAGCCACAGCATTGGGCTGACGAAGGCCAGCACCGGCCACAGCGTCAAGAATGCGCATTTCGTCGGCCTTGTTGGGGTAACTAACCTTCACCTTCAAGAGGAAACGGTCCACCTGGGCTTCAGGCAGCGGGTAGGTACCTTCCTGCTCGATGGGGTTCTGGGTTGCAAGCACCAGGAAAGGTTCGTCCAGCTTAAAGGTTTCGTCACCGATAGTGATATGACGTTCCTGCATAGCTTCCAAGAGGGCGCTCTGTACCTTGGAAGGCGCACGGTTGATTTCGTCAGCCAGCACCAGGTTGGTGAACAGCGGGCCCTTGCGGGTCTCGAACTTTGCCTCGCGGGCGTTATAGATGGTGGTACCCAGCAAATCAGCCGGCAAAAGGTCCGGGGTAAACTGGATACGCTTAAAGTCCAGGGAAACAGCATCGGCAAAAGCCTTCACCGCAGTAGTCTTTGCAAGGCCCGGAAGACCTTCCAGAAGAACATGGCCATCGGCCAAGATGCCGGTCAAAATACTTTCCACCATGCCCTTCTGGCCAATGACGGTATCTTCCACTTCACGCAACAAATTTTGGCAGAAAGCACTCTGCTGACGAATCTTTTCAGAAAGTTCCTGAATATCCATTTTTAAATCCTCGTTTTACTTACGACTTGAATTTACAAATTTTTTTCCAATTAAACCATTTTGTAGAGAGGATAGGGGGTAGGGTACAGGGGGTAATAGAGACTAGAAACTAGAAATTAGAAACTAGGGGCGTCGGGAATATGCTGCGGAAAAAAATCACATTCGTTTAAAAGAAGCAGGCGCTTGCATCCTGTAGCCCTAACCTCTAGATCCTAGTCTCTAGCCCCTAAAGCTCTTCCTCAATCCCCATCAGCTTCATGGCAGCCTTCCAGGTTTCCTTATTTTCGAAGGCGTCCCGCTTTCCGCCACCATAGCGGGCATCGGCAAACTTTTCCAGCAAGGACTCCCAGCCTTCCAGGTCGCCCTGCTTCAAAAGAACTTCCAACTTGACCTTGTCCGCATCCAGACCAAAGCGATCCGCGGCATAGGCCTTGCAGACCTTTTCAAGGTCCAGCAACCATTCGCGGCAATCCGCCGTATTGATTCGGCGCTTCAACACCTGCATCTGTTCGCGAAGCGCGTCTACAGCGGCATTCTTGGCGGCGGTAGCAGCCTTGGCGGCAGCCCTACGCTTTAGACGCCACAAGCCCGCCAACAACACAACTACAGCAACCGCACCGCCTACAATAGCAGGCAACACATTCACCTGCCCGTCCACACGGACCGGCACGCTTTCCGTACGCAAGGTTAAGGATTGTCCCATTTGGGTAGGAATCTCGAATTTCATAACGGGAATGCTCAAGTTACCCGTATCCTGGGCCACAATCTTGTAATTAAAGGTAATAGAAGCAACTTCCTTACCATCCTTCACGCTGCGAGCAGATTCCTGACTCACCCCCACCTGGGTAAGGCCCTTCGCGGATGCTGTTCCTGTAGGAACCACCAACAGGGCACTGCCTTGCACACTCCAGCTTACTGTTACGGGGAACTGAATGGTATCCCCTACCGTAACCGTAATGGGCATAACAGTACCAGAGGCATCCTTTACACCAGCAGAAACAGCTATTCCCAACTGTTCCGGAGTCGGCATCTGGATTGCAGGTGCAGCCGTATCCATGGCTACGTTTGTATTACTAGCAGAATCAGCCGGAAGAACAACAAGTGAAGAATCATTTTCCATGACCTGAATATACAAAAAGCCCGATACCTTAGGCATCGGGCTTTATTGCAATTCTTATCTGAATTAGAACGGCAGGCCAGCCGGCTTCACGAAGAGACCGTTCAACAGTTCGCCATACATCGTCTGAAGAATATGGGGGAAGTAGTTGAAGTTTGCAATGGTTCTTGCGTTGAAGCTTGCAGTACAAGCATCAAGCCAGGCCTGATTTGCGCCCATACCGGTCAAGCACCATGCACCATGCCAGTGCGGATGGAGGGAGTTCACAGAACCATCAGCCATACCCGGCACAGCAGAATACATCACCTTACCAGTCGTTTCCAGGTTAGCCGGATCACCACCGGACTTGGTAGAAATGAAGTTGTTCAAGGTGGTCAGCACCTGCAGAGCGCGAGGATCCTGAGTCCAATAGTAGTCCCAAGCAATACGCCAAGGAATACGGACAGATTCCTGATGGAACATCCAGTAGGTCTTATCGGCACTATGGTTGTTAGGATTGATAGCCTTACCCGTGTAATCCACCCAGTCCGGGAACACGCCCGTACCAGCAGCCTGAACATTGATCATGAAATCGTACATGGTGTTAAGGACACCAGTCCAGTCATGGGCAGGGTCGATCAAAGCAAAGAGCCTCAAGGCCACCGGAGAGAAGTAGCTCAAGTTGTAAGCACTGGTTTCCTTCTTCCAGGTGGGGGTATCACCAGAATAGATCATCTTAGTGGGGCTAATTTCCTTATCCCACATATCATTGACAATCAGCAAGGCATCGTTCTTATATGCTTCACTACCAGTTGCATAGTAAGTCAGAATCAAGGAGGTTGCAATATCCAAATCCGCATCCGTTGCAGAAGAGGTATTAGCAGCAGAACCCAAGGATTCGTAAGAATAAGTACCCGTTCTCCAGGGCATCAGATTAGAAGTACCCAGATAGGCACGATAACCTCTGTTATAAGTCCACAGAGAATTCAGGGTAGCATAGTCACCTGCGAAATAGGAAAGGAGCATGCCGTAACCCACACCTTCGGAGACGGTACAGCCACGCTTCTTATAGGAGTCGGTAGCACCTTCAATTTCACAATAGGAGTCGCTATTGGTATCCCAGACCACACGGCCAGGCATCAAGCCAGATGCAAGATAGGGGGCAAAAATTGCGGCCCAATCCATGGAAGCGGCTGCAGCAGGATATTTTGTAGCCTCTTCTTCATAAGTCTTAAAGTAAATACCCTTCCAAAGGGCATACCAATTCATAGCACCTGCTGCATTGGCGGTAGCAGGCAAAGAACCATAGGTCTTTGCAGAGGGTGTTACAACCGGAGTAGAAGGAAGCGGATCCACTGCAGCTGCAGAGGATGCAGGAACCGGAGCCGGAGTATCCGGAATCACCGGGGAAGAAGTTTCATCGCTACTACAGGCGTTCAATCCGAAAGCAAAGCCCAGCGGCAATGCAGCAGTAAGTAGTTTTTTCAAGATCATAAAAACCTCTAAATATTTTTGCTTAAATATACTTTAGAAACAGCCGGTTTTTTCCTTACGTAACCAAAAAAAAAGCCCCCAAGGGGCGTTTGTGATTTACAATACAAAAAAAGGCTGCGGTGAACCGCAACCCTTTTTTAAAGTCTTTTTACCGGAGTAAAATTACTTCACCATGATGCGCTGAGAAAGGCCTTCTGCGCGGACCATGTAGACGCCAGCCTGAACCTTGGAGAGGTCCATGGAGGAAGCGTTAACGGAAGCAATGACCTGGCCCTGGAGGTTAACCAGTTCAGCCTTAACAGTCTTACCGAAGGAGAGGGTACGGCCGTTGAGCTGAGCATTGAGAGCGCCCTGTGCGGAAGCAGCCTTGATAGCACCAGTACCGCAACCAGTTTTAGCGTCAGCAATGCAAGTCAGGAGGAAGTCTGCATCAGCAGTGAACTTCAGCTTGATAGCTGCAGTCTTGGAAAGAACGACGTCCTGGTCAACCTTCTGGCCCCAGCCTGCTTCCTGCTTGAACTTTGCCCAAGCGATGGAGGTAGACTGACTACCCTTAGCAGCGGTAGCCTTGTAGTTGTTGTATTCGGTAACGTTTGCTTCGTCTTCAACACCCAGTTCCACAGCGAAACCACCGGTGGAGTTGTAAGCCAGAGCGATGCCACCCCAAGCGGAGATGTCAGCACCTTCCTGGTTTTCAGAAACGATGTTGAAACCGAAACCTACGAACGGATATTCGTAAGCGGTACCGATCTGAATGGTAGCCTTGATACCACCGTAAGCTTCGCAGAGGGGACCAAAGAAGTTACCGTAGGTATTTTCTTCAACGTCAGACGGGAAAACGATCTTGGAGTCACCATTGTTCGGTGCAGCGTTGTCGTCGTAGAAGTACCAGTAACCGGCAGTTTCTTCATCAGAACCGGTAATAACCTTACCTTCAGTATCGGAACCATCCCAAGACATGGAGGTAGAGGTGAATGCAGATGCTGCAACAGCAGCAGCAGCAAGAGCAGCAAGAGTCAGTTTCTTATTCATAGTATCTCTCTCTTTTTTTTGTTAATCCCCAAAAAGGGGACAGGGTTTGCTGCAAATATATCTTTTTTTTTCGAATAAGCAATAACCCCCCTTCTTTTTTTTTCGTATACAGCCGTCTCCATATGGCGTAAATCACAAAAATCGACACTTTAACCCCCAAAATCGTTTTTTTCGCGTTCTTTTTGTGTTAGCATCATCACTGTAAAAAAAAAATTACCGCATATTTATCCCCATAAATCTAAAATTATCCCCGCACTTAGGTTGCTAACGTAAACAACCCCTATATATATATTTACAATTGCGACCTCCATTTTTAATTATCTTTGTTAGAAAGGAGTCATTTATGACATTTTTCAGCAAATCTATGAAGGCCCTGGTCCTAGGCGGGTCTCTTCTCATGGGCACCACCCTGGCAAACGCAAGCGCTGCCACCGCAAAGCCCCTCCGTGTCGGCCCCGTTTCTAACTACGGTACTCTTGGAACAAGCGGCAATAAAATCGTTAGCCTTTCCAACAAGAAAGAAGTCATGCTTCGTGGCATGAGTATGTTCTGGTCTGACGCTACAGGCCTGCAGTACTACAACAAGAACGTGATGAAGTGGGCTGCAGAAAATCTGAAGGTAGACGTAATCCGTTATGCCATGGGTATCCAGTATTACGATAGCCAGGGCGGTACCAGCGGCGAAATGGACGTCAACTACTCTTACAAGGGTAATCCCGATAAGCAGAAAGGCATCATTGACCAGATGGTAGAAGCTGCCATCGAAAACGATATTTATCTGATTATTGACTGGCATAGTCATCGCGCCGATAAGGAACAGGCTCTCGCAGCTGACTTCTTCTCCGAAATGGCTAAGAAATATGCCAATGTGCCCAACATCATCTGGGAAGTGTTTAACGAACCGGTGAACCAGAGCATGGGCACCATCGCTAGCTACGCAAATTCCGTCATTAGCGGCATTCGCGCAGCAGGTTCCAAGAACCTGGCTCTGGTGGGTACACCCAGATGGTCTCAGATGGGTGAATGCGGCGGAGTTTCTGGCGACAACGTCGGTTACGTTTTCCATTTCTACGCAGCAACCCACACCAAGAACAGCTACAGCGGAAACATTGACAAATGCCGTAGTCAAGGCAATGCCGTGTTCATTACCGAATGGGGCACCACCACTGCCGATGGCAAGGGTGGCGCAAGCGAAGGCAATACCAACGATTGGACTTCCTACATGGAAACCAACAAGATCAGTAACTGCAACTGGAGTCTCCGTAATGAAGTCAGCACCATCGGTGAAAAGTCCACTGAAGGTTCCGCACTTTTCTCTGGCGAAGAATTCCTGAATACTACATCTAAGCTAAACGGAGCAACCTACTCCAACTCTGGTAAGATTGTAAGCAAGTACCTCACAAGTCACGCTAGTTCCTGGGCAGATAGCCTTATGGCTGGTGCTGCAGGCGCCTGCGGCTTTAAGGCAGAAGTCACTGCTTCTGCAGGTACCCTGGCAAACGTATTCAAGTCCGGCTGTACTTATACCTCTAGCGATCCCACTGTCGTAGCTAACGACGGAACCATCCTTAAGCCCGGTCTTGCAATTCTTACTGGCAGTGACGGTTCCAAGTCCGTTGCAACCATCAAGGAAGAACCAAACCAAACCTTCTCCGGCTTCTCTGACGTAACCTGCTTCATCGGCGGATCCTGCACCAAGAGCAAGGCTCTCAAGGACATGGATGGCGATGGCAAGTTGGAAGTGATTATTGTCGGTAGCACAAAAACTGTAGAAGGAGCACAGGTAACTCTCAGGTCCCTGAACCCCGAAATTCTGACTATCAAGGAAGCCATGTGCACTAGCCAGTTCTGCTATGCGGCAAAGAACACCAAGGCTCCTATGTACGAATTCACAGGCACTCTTGGAGAAGCTAAGGTTGTTGCAACAGCCCCCGCTATTGCCGGCTATAACGCCTATAGCGATACTGTTACCATCACCTATAAGAAGGGTGACGACAAGTTGCCGGGCAACGTGTTCAAGAATACTACCGTGGCAAAGGGCGCGATGGTTGCAGACTTCTTCCCCGCCACCACCTATTACAGTAAGCAGCCTGTGACTTACACCTTTGATGGCAAGCCCACCTCCACCTACCTGAGCAATGTGAACAACGCTCTGGTCGCAGGTAACCAGGATGCAATCGTCACCATCAAGGCAACATCTGCTGGCAACGATGAACGCGAACCTCTGGATTTGACCATTACCGTGGTTGTTGGCGATAGCCTTGCAGCAATCAATAGCGGCAACGTTTCTATCCGCTCTCAAAAGATGAATGCAGGCGCACTCAAGGCCCAGTTCAGCAAGGGAGGTATTTCCCTGGAAGCAATGAACAGTGGTCTCGCTACTGTTGAAATCTTCAACGCAAAGGGCAAGGCTCTCCGGTCCATCGAGACCAACATCAATGCAGGCGCCAACTGGATTCCGGTTTCCGGTCTCCGTGCAGGTCACTACATCGTACGTCTCAGCCAGGAGGCAAACGTCCAGCTCTACACTCTCGAAAAGAAGTAATTAAGAAGCTGAAATAAATCCTTTAAAAAGCCCACCGGTAACGGCGGGCTTTTTTGTCTCCTGTAGTCCGTACAGCCATACTGACATTCACCAGCAGGCATAATCCTGCAGGACGTAGCCTAGCTGAGCATGGCTATGGAACAGGACTGCCGATGCTGACATCCGTCAGCATGACGTAGTACAACAATGACGTAGTATAGCAATGATATGGGCCTGCCTGCTGGGTATGGGTACGGAATAAGATAGCTGATGCCATCCCCTTCCGGGGATCATGCCCACGTAAGTGCTGAAGCACTAAGTGGTCAACGTAAACAAGTTCGGCATGACGAGGCCTGCAGAGCGTGACCCAGCAGGGTTGCGGGAATAAAAAAGAAGGCCGCGCTTTTTGCGCAGTCTTCTTTAAAGAGTTTCCTCTATAGGCGAGTAATTACTTCTTCTTAGGCTTGAAATCTACACCAGGGCGCAGTTCAAGGCCAAGAGTGACCAGAAGGGAAACGATAGGTTCGTGATGATCCTGGGAGAGGTCGTAAACGGCCACACCAGCCATACCGTCATTCTTAACCTGCTGGGCAACAGCCTTTACAGAAGGAATACCCATGAACACGATGGTTTCATCCTTGCTAACAGCGACTTCGGACTGGGAACCTTCATCGAAAGTCACCTTGTAATCCGGAGTATCGAACTTGCTCATCAGTTCTGCGTAGGGAACGTAGCCATCGTTACCGCTACCTGTACCCTTATGAGCAGTGCCAAGGCCCTGTGCACCAGAGAAGGTCTTACCATACATAAAGATGATGGGAACCAGCTTGTCGCTCTGGATACCAGCACCGGAAACCTGATCCAAAGTACTCTTAACAAAGCTTGCGCTCTGGTTAGGAACCACTTCGGAGCTTTCCTCGGTCATCTGGTCAGCCATGAACACATCCACATAGGCGGTGCGATTCAGGGCTTCAGCGTCATAGACATCCATGCCAGCAGAGGGATAAACTACAGCGGTAACGATAGAACCGGAAAGGCCATCCACCAGAGCGTTCACCATCTTGCCGTAGGCTTCCTTGTCATCGGCAGTAACATTCTGCCAGTCAAGTTCAATGCCATCGCCACCGTTTTCAGAAATCCAGCTACTTACGTTGGAAACGAAGGAAGACAGGGATTCATCAGAGGAGGCTATAGCCTTCAGATTGCCTTCAGCTTCCATACCACCAACGGAAACAATCAACTTCACGTTGTTTTCCTTGGACATCTGAGCCAGGGTCTTGAAGTTTTCAGCGTCATTTTCGTCTGCGAAAGCCAAAGAACCGTCTTCAGCCGGGAGGAGACCCACGTAGTGGATATCGGTCACGGTATTATAGCGGATATCCTTCGGATAGAACTGAGAGTACTGGCTCCAGTAAGGATAGAAGCCAACAACCTTGTCAGATGCAGCCTGGGACATAGCCACACAGGCAACAATCATAGTAGATGCAAGAAGTTTGAGATTCATATTCATCCTACCTTTTATTATTCACCTTCGGCCGGGGCGGCGGGTTCTGCTTCGGCGGGAGTGGTTACAGGAGCGGAGATAACCGGACATTCATCGGATGCAGTGCAATCGATGCAATAGGTTACGCCTTCTCTGCTGCAGTACAGGTGGTTGTCAAAGTTTGTGGGGAACAGGGCGCCTTCCAAATCAACAGACTGGCAATCACCCTTAACAATGGAACCTTCACCTGCAGCGCATGCACGATAGGGACGACCTTCACGCTTGCCGTAGGAAACATACTGCATTGCAAGAGCGGCAGTATCCAATTCCATAGTAGCGAACAATTCCATTTCGTTGGTAACACCATGCACATTGTAAGACTTCACGTGCTTAACCTTGGAAGCATCAGCGACATCCCAGTTAGCAGCGGTAAAGCCAGCATAGGTCACAGCGATATCACCCATAACAGCTTCAAAAGCAGCGTCATCAGCAGCATCGGCGGCAACACCGGACTTGAGGTTCATAATTGCCACCTGGTCCATGATCTGCATAGCGCGAAGATCAGGGTTCACAGCCATATAAGCAGCGGCAGACCAGTCAGCCGGGAAGTTTTCCTCTTCCGGATTAGAAACTTCCAGAGAGGAACATGCCATAAATGCCAGGGCAGAGGCAGAGAGTAAAAGAGAAATTTGCTTCTTCATTTTAAACCTCACTAGAAATTAACAGTTACTTCGGCAGTGACAAGAGACTTGTCAATGGAGAGGTTGCTTGCAACACCGGTTGCAGTGTTGAAGTAGTCGACGCTATTGTTCAGCATGCCATAGCGGACGGTGAGATAGGATTCAGGAGCGATACGAATACGAGGACCAGCCAGGATCAACATTTCGTCCACATTCTGAACCAGGGAAGAACCGACCAGGAGGCCACCGATACCAATACCGAAGAGATCTCCTTCAAACTTCTTGTTCAGCATCTGGAAGCCAGCCTGGAGAGCAATGGGACCCCAGATATCAGCATTGAAGCCAGCAACAATGCGCTGAGTAGAACGCTTCAGGTAATCAGATTCGGAAGCCATTTCGAAAGAGCCCTGAATCTTGATATCGCGACCGAGAGAAGGAACCAGAAGGCCAAGGTCAATGCCTACGCCTGCTCCGATAGTGGTGTACTTGTTGTCCATGACAGACTGTTCATACTGAGAGAAACGAACATTCAGAGAAATAGCTTCGTTCCAGTCTGCATCCAGAGAAACTGCGAAACCCTTACGGTCCGGAGTAGCGATGCCAAAGGGCAAAGCCAGATTTACGGACGGATCCATGAGGTACATAGCTTCTGCAGCTTCCAGACCCTTCATTGCATTGGCATCATAACCATTGCGGTAGAAGTGGGACAGCTTGAAGTTATTGAACAGACGGTTGTACATGTTGACGGATTCAGAATACTTCTCAGTCAATACCGTAGCTTCACCAGAAGTCATCAAGTTGGTGGCATTCAGGATATTGGTATTATACACTGCGAAGTACAGGTTTTCCAGGTTGCCAGAAGCAAAGCTAGAAACCAGAGCGTCATCCACATTGCTATACAGGGCATTGGAGTTCAACACCACAGTATTGTTGGTGTAGGTCGGAGAGGATGCCAAGTCAGACCAGAACTTTTCATCGTTCTGGAGGTACATTGCATTCAACTTGAAATTCAGACCGCTAAAGGAACCTTCCACATAGGGCTGAATGTTGAAAGCAACACCATCTTCTTCCAGATAGTCAACCGTTTCCAAGGAGTTGTTCGGCTTGGCATAGGAAGACACGTAAATCATGGTGCTTCCATCTACCGGGTAGGGCAATTCCTTAATGGCATGCTCGTTGGAATAGGTAGTGACATAGTATTCACGGTCAACATCCCACCAAGACATGGCGAATTCACCATTCAAGCCGAAATTAACCGGCAGACTCGGCATCAACTTCTTAGAATCGAAGGACAGTTGAGCAGACAGAACGGAATTGTCGTCATACATCAGGGTATCATCAGTAGTGATGTCGCGAGAACGAGTGCTCAAACGACGATCAAAGATGTTCACGAAGTTCACGCCAGCAGAAGCGCCCATCATTTCTGCACCAGCACGGAGGCCGTATGCATAACGGTCAGACCAGTCAAAGTCAAAGAAGACCTGGTCGTTCTTCTTAGCGGTGTTACGCATACGAGAACCAGTAGCCTGAGCGTAGATGTTGTCAACAGCGCCAACAGAGCCGCTATTGTAGGCAACATTGAGACCCTGCATCAAACGACGGGAAGTAGTGTCCAGGTTGCGGTCAGCAAGAGCATTTACGCGATTCTGGGCGAAGATTTCCGGTTCCTGAAGGATTTCAGTCTGCGGGGTATTGATGGTGAGCGGAGTGTAACCCACACGCATATAACCCAAGTTGAAGTCCACATGCTTGTTCAGGATATTGCCATCGTAAGAGAACCAGTGACCCACAGCCGGGTTATTGTTTTCTTCGTAGCCGCTCTGCCAATCCTTATGGAGGCGGAGCTGAACATTAATGCGAGTTTCAGAGCTAGGCTGAGCGAGGAACTTCAAATTCACATCGGTATAAGCCTGGTTTTCCTGAGTTGCGGAATTTTCTGCGAACTGATCAGAAGTTGCCATGGAGGTAGAACCACCCGCCTTGGCGGTACCGCTGAGGCGAAGGCCAAGAATCGACTGATTCAGGGAATCAAGCTTCTGGAGCAGAGAGGACTGCTTTTCGACAATTGCACCGTCTTCGGCAGCGAATGCTGCTGCAGCAGACATCAGCGCGGTAGTCAGAATGATAGAGGTCTTTTTAATATTCTTCATTTTTCATTCCTCCCATTAAAATTCCACGTTAATGGAGGCTTCTACAACAGTTTGAGTAAACTCGCTGGTAAACTCAGCCAGAGATGCATCGGCATATACCGGCAGGTTCACTGCGTTGCCACCTAGCATAGAGCTAATTGTAGTATTGTAGGTGTTTTCCACAGATACCATACCGAAGTTCAGGGACAACCAAACATTCTTATCCAGAGAATAGTCTAGACCGACCATCCACTGCATCTGCTTACCTGTAACCATCGGAGCAGTTGTTGCGATATTTGCAAACTGAGCTGCGCTGTAAAGCTGCTGCATATCGTTCATCTCCATGTTCACCATCTGGAAACCAGCGGTGAAGCCCAGACGAGGCAGGTACTGAACGTAGAGGCCTGCGTTAATGAAGTCAGTCTTCATTTCTGCAGTACCAGAGCCATCAGAGGCATCCATAGAACGTTCGGTATGACGATAAGAACCGGAGATTTCCAGCGGCTTGCTGAAACCAAGAGCCTTGAACACGTCAACCTTCAGACCACCACCGAAATCGGTGTAATCCACAGCACTGAGGCCAGCCAGAGGGCTAGTCTGGGAGAACATGCCGAAGAGGCCCTGAACTTCCAGCCAATCACTGAGATCGAAAGTCACGTTTGCACGGAGACCCTGACGGTTTGCAGTAGCAAGACCGTTGGGGAGGACCATCTGGATTGCCGGATCAGCCATTGCAGCAAGCAGTTCCAGCTGAGCCTGACTGTAAACGGTAGAGCTGTAGGAGTTCTTGCTATAAGGAGCGAAGTCATAGCTATCCAGGTGCTTCTTGAAGCCGTTATCGTCGGTCTTCATGGAAGCAGTCACAGGAGAGAACTTCGGAGCGAAGTTATAGAGAGCGTCGAAAGTAGTGTAAAGCGGAGAATTGATACCAAACTTTACAGTATTTCCATCATAGTCGGAGTTCAAAACACGCTGAGCGAAGAACTTGGGAGACTGAGCCAGGTTGTTGAACCAAGCACTGTCATTGAAGACCAGGTCAGCGGAAACCTTCAGTTTCCAGGAATCGCCAGTGTAACCCACGTTCAAGTTAGCATTGAAACCAACACCGCTAACGCCTTCGTTTTCAGGATCATTGATAGCGACGTAGGAATCGATATCGCCATCTTCGTTAACCATGGGAACGATAACATAAGCATCATTGGAAGACAAGGCCAATTCAGCAGTTGCATCCAGGATCAACTTGGAATTACCCATCATGCCAGCCACATCGCCACCGAAACGGCCACCAAGAATAAGAGTCTTCTGGGTAGAAAGATCGAAGGGGTTAATGGCTTCCTGACGGTAGTAACCAGTTTCAACAATGACGTTACCTTCTTCATCTTCCAGAGAAGCGTTCGGGTCGTTGTCAGGATGACGGTAAGTTACGGTCTTGGAATCTTCGTTATCGAAGATGTACATTGCAGTTGCGGCAACGTAGGCATTTCTCTTCAGCGGGAAGAGTTCAAGGTTACCGGCAAGGACGAACTTATCGGTATTGGAAGCCTGTGTTGCACCAGCGATTGTTTCGTTGGGAAGAATGTTGCCTTCAGCACCGGAGAAATCCAGGGGCTGAGCACGATTTACGCGAGCAAACATACCTTCTACGCGAATTTCACCAAGCACGTCGTTCAAACCATGACGGAACTGAAGGTTAGCACCCTGCAGGTTTCGCTGGTTGCCTTCAAGCAGCTGCTGCTTTTCAGCCATGTGGCGCTGACGAGCAAAAATGGTGGGTTCATAAAGAACGTCCACATCCGGGTTGAACAAAGTCAACGGAGAATACTGCTGACGGAAGTCACCTACAGTCCAGTAGAAGCTATTGCCAATCTGGCCTTCTACATTCAACCAAGGAACTTCGATGATCTTTGCGGCGGCAGCGAAGTAATCCTGCATACCGGCGTAAAGACGGAGCATTGCGTTTGCACGAACAGATTCCCAAGGACGGAAGCCGAAGTTGAAGTCCGCATTAACGAACTCATTACGTTCCACGTCCGGCATGGTAGCCTTTCCATAGGGGTCCTGATCGGTATTCACATAGGATGCCTGGGCGATGCCACGAATAGCACCGGTAACTTCCAAGCCACGATGTGCATTTGCGGAATCGACCTTGCTTTCAAGCAGTTGCTGGTTGGATGCCACGGATGCAGCGGCCACACCAGAAGTCAGCGCAATAGCACCTAATGTTCTAGTAATCATCTTTGAAGCACTTTTATTCATTTTCATACTGTTATCGCGCCTCCGTTAGAACCAAACTTTAGTTTCAGCGGTGATGTAATGGCCAGTCCAGTCGTTAGCAGACAGAACTTCGTCGGAGTGGGTTGCCCACTTGTAACGGAAGTGAAGACCTGCGCGATCGGCGAAATCCCAATCGAAGCCAAGACCAATTGCGGTTTCCATAATGTTAATGGGAGCCTTGCTATAGAGGGCGGAGTTCACTTCGCCATAATGAGTGGGCTTGGTGGAAGTAGGAGCACTAATCTGGTTGCTCATTGCATTGATTACATAACCATATTCAGAACGGAATGTTTCAAGACCGAGGATACCCACAAGGTGGAAGGACGGGGTAATTGCCACGGCAGGTTCAAACTGACCGTAGAAGCTCCACATGAGCATGTCGCTCTGGGATTCGCTAAAGGCGATGGGAGCGATGGTGGTAGAAACACCAGAAATAGCAGCATAACCGCTCATCACGATGTTACGGTCGGTACCGAACCAGTGACCGATGTCATAACCACCTGCAACGGACAGGTAGGTAGACCACTTGGCGTGAGTCGGAACGACAGAGTCCCTGAGCTGGCCCGCATTTTCGTATGCAGTGAAGGTTTCCCACATTTCCCAGGTACCGCCACGGAGACCACCCTGCTGGCGGTTGTGCTTAAGGCCGAGGCCAGCACTCTGCACACCAGCACGTTCTACGTAGCCGTTTGCACGGGAACCTGCGTTACCGGAGTCAGCCCAGAACAGGGGCTTGTGCTTGGTCCAGGAATTGGTGGATTCCCAAAGGTTACGACCATTCAGGCGGTAGTTGAAGTTAATCACGTCCATACCTTCTTCAACCTGGCGATGCAAGCCATACTGCAGGTCCAAGTGACCACGGTTGAATTCCGGTTCCACCTTCAGGTTCAAGCCAGCCATGTTCGGGGTGTAACGCATAGAACCGGAGTTCAGGGCGAATTCATCCTTGCGCCAGGAAACGAAACGAGAGGGGTTAGACATAGAATACGGAGAGTAGAAATCCTTCTGGAGGAAGATGGCTTCCAAGGTCATGGGCCAGCCTTCTACATACTTACTCTGAGCCTTCACATAAACACCCACAGCCGGAGTGCTCATGGAAGATTCGTAGGAATCCTTTTCGTACTTACTTTCGTTTGCAGCACCTTCGGCCTTATAGTAGTCCTGGTTCTGCTGCATGCTTACAGCCACATCGGTCATCAAGTAGAACTTCGGGGTAATGTTACCCTTGAAGTCGATAGATGCCACATGGTTGTTGGCAATAGTCGGATCGGCGCTCAGCTTATTGTACTGGCTGAAGAATTCAGGTTCATAGACAAGGGCATTGTCAAAAGTGATGCCCATGTAGTTCAAACCGACAGTCAGGTTGTCGGCAATCTTGTTCTTTGCCAAACGACCGTGGTAGATAGCGCCGCGGAAATCGTAATCACCGGACATTTCCAGTTCGCCGGGCTGGCCACCGTACATACGGAGACCGTCACGGGTACCGATATCAGCATCAGCAGGCTGAGAAACCATTGCCTGAGCGGTCAAGTTCCAGGGCAGCTGATAAGCACTGACAAACACACCACCAAAGGAGCGGTTGGTCCAGAATGCACGACCACCTTCCTTAACGGGCTTGAAGACCTTTTCCTTATAGTAGGTACTTACAGTCTTTTCATCTTCGAACAATTCGTACTGCCATGCGAAACGCGGGTTGGTTTCACGTTCCCACATGGTAAGGGGAGAAGAGTTCGCCCAGATAACGCCACCAGCAGTAACGTATGCACCGAACACACCAGCACGGATATCCACACCGAAGTTCATTTCTTCGTCAATCGTAGTGGAGTAGTAGTCAGTGGAGTGATCGTACAGAGCGTGTTCGTTATAGGTCGGAACGCTTGTCGGGTTAGTGCCCAGCTTGTTGGTAAACAGGCCGGACAGGTCGAACGGCATGGTGATGTTGGTCCACAAGGTCATGTAAGAGTTGGGCATGGCCACAATGTTAGCCTTGAAGACTGCATCTACCGCGGTACGAGCCTTATCTGCAGACAGCAGTTCAGGCGCATCGGGATAGTGGAAGTTCTTTAAGCGGAAGGCCATGAAACCGGACACAGCCAGAGGTGCGTCATCCTTACCCATAAGGGTAGATTCCATGTTTTCTGCCAGGTTATCGATATTGTTTTCGATAGTTTCCAGCTGCTTTTCAGCACCCAGAGTAGCGGGAGCATCAAGAACGGCGGCAGGCACTGCAGCAGGAGCGGCGCTTGCCATTTCCTTCTTGGGAGCCTCGACTGCGGGAGCCTGTTCGGCCTCGGCAGGAGCTTCGTAAGAAGGTTCTTCAGCGGGAGCTTCTTCGGCAGCAGCTTCTTCGACTGCCGGTGCAGGTTCTTCCTCAGCAGGAGCTTCGTAGGAAGATTCTTCAGCGGCAGCTTCGGTAGCAACTTCGCTATCGTAGCTGTTTTCGCTGTAATCATCCTCTTGAGCAAGGGCTAGAGAGGAGCAGAGCAGGGTTGTTGCAATAAAAGGTAATTTGCGCATATAATCCTAGTCCTCTTAAATCTCGTTGCGGAACGGATAGTAGGCCGGGCCTTCGTAAGCCTTGCCGTGCTTCTTGATCACAATATCGTCAATCCAAACCTTGAAGGATTCGTTTTCGTCCTTACGGACTTCAAGACGGAAGCCCTTGAAGTTGGACCATGCAAAGGGAAGCATCACTTCGCGAGTATTCTTTGCATCCCAGTACACACCGGTCTTACCGAAGAGCTTCAGAGGAATGCTGAAACGCTTCCATTCGGTGGTAATTTCGCCAAGGCTCTTGGAACGGAGCTTGACCTGCATGGATTCACCACCAGACTTCACACCGTCGTCCACCAGCACGAACAGGGCATTTTCACCGCCCTGAGCACCCTTGAGCCAAAATTCCAGGACACCGTCTTCGTAGTAGGGCTCCAGGTCCACAGAACCAGCAATACAAATAGCCACACCGGAGTAGTCGCTAGCAATAAGTTCGATTTCCATGGAAAGGGCGCCTTCCATAGCGAACTTGTCGGTGAGGATCGGTTCGGGGTTTTCACGGGGATACTGGTAAGTATAGCCACCGCCACGGGGGATGGCTTCACGCATAACGACGCTTACAACGTCCTTATCAGGGCGGAACTGCTTAGCTTCCTTGGTCTGGAAGCGGGAAGCATCTCTATCCCTAAAGTCGCTAAAGCTCGCCAAGGAAAAAGATGTAAGGAGGAGGGTGCCAACAGCACACGTCCTGATGATGTTCTGCAAATGTGATTTCATAGGGTACAAAATCTCCAAATTCAATTGTGATACAATATAACTTGTTTTTTTCCTATTGTGTTTTGTACTTTTCTTAAATTGGTTCCAATTGTAACCAAAATTCCCGCTTATTTTCCCTTTCAGTTTAGAGAAGCACAACGCAAAAGGTGCCATTTTGTGCATTTTTCATCGTTTACTCACGTAACCGAAGTATTTTTTATGTTCGTGCATTTTTCTCAGAATAAGTGTAAATTTCTATTTGTAAACCTTTTTTAGCGAGTTCACTATGAAGATTTCAAAGATTTTGACAGCCCTGGCAGCATCCGCCCTTCTCTGCAGCTGCTCCTCCGACGGAGGCGGACTTACAAAGGCTGAAGACAAGGGTTCCACCGGAGCCACATCCTCCGCCCACGCAAAGGTGGACTACTCCAAGGGACGCGCCATGAATGCACGTTTGGGCAAGGGTATTAACCTGGGCAACGCCTGGGATGGCGCAGCCTATTGGAGCTGCGGAACCCTTACTGAAGGGTTCGATTTGGAATACGTCAATCTGAATGGAGAATCAAAGTCCATCACTTTGGCCTCCAGCGACCAGATGTTCTTCAACAATCTTCCCGCCAGCCGTTACAATTCCGATTGCGCAGACAAACTGGATGCAAGCTGGAGCAACCCTATTCCAGACGACTACTTCACCCTGGTAAAGCAAGCCGGTTTCAATTCCATCCGCCTGCCGGTCCGCTGGCAGCATAATTCCGACCCAGTCACCCACAAGGTGAACCCGGAACGCCTGGCTGGAGTCATGGAAGACATCCAGTTGGCTGTTAACGCAGGCCTGGCCGTAGTTGTCAGTTTCCACTGGTACTACGAAATCATGTTCGCCGCCAACCACGCAAAGACCCATCCGGACCTTTACGAGGCAGAACTGTTCCATTTCATCAGCCTTTGGTCTGAAGTGGCAACAGCCCTCAACATCTTCCCCGACGACATGATTGTTTTCGATATTCTAAACGAACCCACCATGTCTTCTGTAGAAAAGCTTAACGAAGTCATGAATGCAGGCTACCAGGCCATCCGCGCAGCCGCCCCGGGCAAGACCATCATGTTTGAATCCAAGCAATCCGCAAAGTTTGCTGAAATCACCAACTTGGAACTGCCCGCTGATGGCAACATCATTTACAGTGGCCACTACTATGAACCTTATGGATTTACCCACCAGGGACATAGCTACGCCTGCAGAGGTGATGCAGCATACTCTATGACGGCAAATAATGACCTGAAGACCTATGCAGCAACCGTCAAGAAGCTTTATCCGGACGTTGTTGCAGGTCTGTACCTACCCATGAACATGGGCGAATTCGGTGTTTCCGGTGGAGAATCCGCAAATAGAAATTCCTGCAAGTCTGGCGAAAATCCGCCTACCAACGCAGCCAAGGCTAGATGGGCACAGGGTGTAATCGCCGCCGCCGAAGCACTGGGCATTTCTTGGCACTACTGGGGTCTCGCTGGCGTAGGTGGCTTCGAAGCCTATGACAAGAAGACCAATACTTGGTTGGAAGGTTTCCCCGCTGCATTCGGACTGTAATTTACCGAAAGGAAATCCCTTTCTCAAAAAATTCAGCTCCAAGCATCGCTTGGAGCTTTTTTATTTAAGATGAAAAAAACTTGAGTAGGAAGCTCCGCTTCCACTCAAACAACAAGGGACGAGTCAAACAGGCGTTAGCCTGTGATGACGAAGTACCTTGTTCGGGGGTCTAGGGGGTACCCCCCCCTACATCATATTAAGGTCTTACCAGCGACCCGCCCCAATGTTCATCAAAGAACTCCCTGAACAGAGGTTCCCCGCTATTTTTAAGTTCCTCGACGACCTCTGCAGCGGGGCGTTTGCCGCGGTACAGTTCCCGATAGGCGCGTTCCAGGTTCTGGATTCGTTCCTCGGGGAATTCCTCCGGATGGAGGCGGAGAGCGTGAAGATTCAATGCGCCATAGCGGATCGGCGTCCCGAAGGCCTTGGTACAGGGGGGGACGTCCTTATCTACTTTGTATGTACCGCCTACAAAGGCATAGGCGCCCACCTGATTGCGCTGCTGGATCGCGGTGACGCCACCGATGGTAGCGTAACGCCCGATGCGCACATGACCGCCTAGCTGGCAGCCGTTGGCGATGACGACTCCATCCCCAATCTGGCAATCGTGCCCTACGTGAGAGTATGCCATGATCAGGACATTGTTACCCACACGGGTGCAGCCTCCCCCTTGAACCGTCCCGCGGTTTAAGGTGCAGTATTCCCGAATGGTGCAGTTCTCCCCCACTTCAAGACGGGTGGGCTCCCCATTGTACTTAAGATCCTGAGGAGGAGCCCCTAATACGGCTCCGTCAAATACGCGAGTCCCGGACCCGACGCATACATGGCCATAAATGTGAACCCTGCTTTCCAGGATGACCCCTTCCCCAATCACGGCGCCTTCGTCCACAAGGCACCAGGGCCCAATAGTTGCGGACTTTGGAATGTTCACGGATGGATGTACAAAGGCAGATGGGTGAATCATAGCAACGAAATTAGCAATTTTAGACAGACGGGTATACTGTTTTTTCTAGATTTGGCGGAACCATGGGTAGCGTGATTATTGGATGTCTTACGGCGATTTATGCTTTGCTGTTCCTATTTTTCATAATAGGGATTATCCGGACGCACCGTTACAGAGGTCCCAAAGCCACTCCCTCGGTGACGGTAGTGGTCCCCATGCGAAACGAAGAGGAATTCGCCCAGCGTACACTGGAAGCGCTTGCGGTCCAGGACTATGTCGGGGAATGGGAGGTCATTTGCGTAGATGACCGTTCCACGGACTCCACCAGGGAAATTCTGGAAAAGTTCGCCGCCGACCACCCGAAATTCCGCGTGCTTTCCCTGGATCCGAACCTCCCCCAGATTGCAAGCCCCAAGAAGCGAGCCCTGGAAAGCGCCTTCAAGATTGCCAAGAACGAAGTGCTGTTGACCATGGATGCAGACTGCATTCCCCGCAAGAGCTGGATTACCGCTATGGCAGGGCGATTCACCGATGGTATTTGCATCGTGCAGGGACCGAAACAGAATAACGGCACCCGCACTATGCCCCACCTGTTCCAGAAGTTGGAAACCTTGGGCTACACCGCCATGGAAGCCGCAGGATTCAGCTGGGGACATCCGATTGTTGCAAGTGCCGCATGTCTTGCCTACAAGAAGGACCTGTTCTTTGAAGTGGGCGGTTTCGGCGACCTGATCAACCTGAGCAGCGGCGATGACGACATGCTCATCCACAAGATGATGAAAATTCCAGGAACCAAGGTCTGCTACAACCTGGACAAGGACGCCGTCATCGAAACGGAACCGGTACACACCTGGAAGCAACTGTTCAACCAGCGCGCTCGCTGGAGCAGCAACGGGACCAGTTACGAAAGCAAGCCCTATATTCTGTTACTGACTTTGATTTACACCTACTACATCTGGATGTTCATCAGTCCCTGGTGTGTAGCATTCTTTGACTGTCCCTGGCAGTGGTGTGCCTTCAGCATCCTGCCCAAGTTTATCATCGACTTCATTTTCCTGGGTATTGCTTCCTGGAAGCTGCACAGCAAGAAGAAGATGATTGCATTCATCCCCACGGAACTGATTCAGATCCCCATGATCGTATTCTGTGTGCCTGCAGGAATCACGGGCGCATTTAGATGGAAATAATAACAGCTGATGCCGACCTTCGTCAGCATGACGTAGTTCAGCAGCTTACAGCAATTGTCCGCGAGCCCAGACGATGGCGGTGTCCGCATCGGTAATTTCACCGTCCAGCTGCAGTTCAAAACTTTTCTTGATGAGTTCACCCATTTCCTTGCCAGGTTTCACTCCAAGATCCATCAGCATCTTGCCTGTGAGATAGGCTGCAGGAGCCTTCTCGTAGACGCCTAGTTCTTCTGCACGGGCCTTGAAAGCCTGAGCGAATGCGGTACGAGATTCCGTGGCATACATAGGATTGCTCTGCAGGAACGCAATGTACAGACGGAGACCGGAAAGTTCTACAGACAGGCGGCGAATTTCGGCGTCTGTAGGAATGCTTGCCTGAGGTTCATACTTGAATATCCGAGAGAGCAGGAGGGGCACTCCCTTGGTAAGCTTAATCTCGTTGGTAATGCGGGCAAGGAACTTCAACGTGTCTGCAGGATTTCCTGCCAGGAGGCCAGCAAACATGAGAACCATACGTTCGTCGTCATTCAGGCCCTGGACTGCGGAAAGGTTGTCCAGCAACTCACCCAACGCGTTCCAGTTGGCGGCGTCGCCGGCAACGGACAGGGGGCGAATTTCCGGGAAATACTCATCCAGTTTAATATCCAGGAAAGCCTTCAGCCCGAGGGACGGCTTGCCCGGTTTCAGAAGCCACTTCTTGAATTCCTCGAAAAGACGCTCGATGGAGAGATCATCCAAAGAAAGAGTGCGGCACATTTCCACCGTTTCGGGAGCGAGAGCCAGCTTGAAGCGGCTGGCAAACTGCACCCCGCGAAGGATGCGGAGGGAATCTTCGGCGAACGCGGGACCTACGTGACGGAGGAGGCCTGCCTTCAGGTCCTCTACCCCATTGTAGGGATCGCAGAGGGTCAGATCCGGAAGTTCCATGCCCATGGCATTGATGGTAAAATCCCGACGGAGGGCGGCCTCCCTGAATGTCAGCTTTGCATCCGTATGGACAACAAACCCGCGGTGGCCATAGCCCACTTTACTTTCTGTACGGGGGAAGGAAAAATCCAGAGACAGTCCCTTCATGGCCAGATGGATGACACCGAAAGCCTTGCCCACTAGATTGCAGCGGCCATACTTCGAGAGGATTGCCACTAGGGAATCCTGCTCCATGTCGTATACTTCGATATCATAGTCGCGACAGTTGCCGCCCAACATGGCGTCTCGGACCCAGCCGCCCACCAGATAGGCACGGCCGCCGGCTTCACGAATTTCACCTGCAATTTTCAGGAGGCGGCCGGGAAGATCCGGCTCGAAGAACTTTCCATCAAGAGTCTGCACCTGAGCCATGCGCTACCTACTGGAAACTGGATGCATCCGCAGGTTCATTAGTGGGTTCTTCAGCTGGCTCAGGTTCCTTGGAAGATTCATCCGACACGTTTTTATAGCGGTCGCGAATGCTTACGGTTTCCTGGCCGGAGGAATCCTTCAAAGCTTCGGAAACAGAAACTTCCTGCTTGGAAGACTTGGTGGAATCACTTGCGGCAAAGCGATCATAAATACTCTGGCGGGACTGGGCATCAGCACCCTTCTTCTGGGCCTCCTCTTCACGGCAGACACGCAGTTCCTCTTCGATATAGGCTCGCTGGTCCGGAGAATAGGTCTGTGTATTGAGACGGTATTCGATTTCCTCGCATACAAGCCCCTGACGTTCACCTGCACAAGAGGTGATCAGGGCCACCAGCAGTACAAAAAATAACCAGACTAACTTATCCATCGTTAACCTTAGTGGATGATAATGAACTTGCCCTTCTTCGCCTTGGATGAAGTCTTGACCACATAGTAATAGACGCCTGGAGAAACCAGTCGACCATCCTTGCCACAGCCGTCCCAGGTCATACGGCCTCCGATAATTTCGCTTCCGGAGAAAGAGCGAATGAGGGAGCCACCGCGATTGAAGATACTGACTACAGCATTTTCAGCAATGTTATCAATAATGAAATTCTTATGGACCTTGGGGCGGAAAGGCATAGGATACGCCTTCACGGCCTTCGCGGAGTCGGTCATGAACTTGGATGCGTCACGGGCTTCCATACGCTGCAGTGAGCTTACGCCCATTTCGTGAGAGAACCAGACCTTACCCTGAACCGGGTCAACAGACAAGTCGCTCACACGATTGCAAAGCATGCCTGCACGAGCAGAGAAATTTACAGCCTTCAAGGTGTCGGGAGACTTGCCGGTAAGGGATACCATATAGGCGCCATGATCAGCCGTACCCACCCAGAGATTGCCATGAGGATCACTGTCAATGGAGGTGTATTCAGCTCCACTAAGCCCCTTCACAGAAGTGGGCGTAAGCAAGGTATCGCGTTCTTCATCGTAATACACAAGACTTGACGCAGTAACCATCCAAAGACGTTTCTGGACAGGTTCATAGACCATATCAATGGGAGCAGTAATACTGGAATTAGTCACCGTCTTCACATTGATGCGGGAAAGTTCACCGCCGTTGGACTTGGGGGAAGGGAACGTGATAATGTCCAGGCTACCCGTAGAGGAAAGGCCATCTTCACCACGAGTTGCAGCGTATACAACCCACCGTCCATCGTCGTTAATAAAGGAATGTAAAGGAGCCGCATTAAAGAATTTACCTATATGATTAGCGCAGACCACATCTCCGCTCTTACTGAAATACGCAAGGCTATACCCTTCAAAGGAGCCGGCAATCGTGATGAAACCAGAACTGTCCGGAGCGGGAACAATGGATAGGGAAATGATGTAGGAGGACTTGCCGTCATAGGGATCCAGACACAAGCCACGGTCCTTATTCGTGTCGTAATCCCAGCGGGTTCCCCAGTCGGAATATCCATAGTAGCCCATACCCCAGGCATGGAACAGGACATGACCATCCGGTAGATAGCTGAAGTTCTTTAAGCGAGAAGCAAAACCTGTGGAGCCGCTACCCACAGGCGCGGCAATGGGCTCGCTAGTCCAGTTGTGGCCATCGTAGAAACTGAATTCACCTTGCGTGGATATGGCATAAACGCCTCCTGCAGGGAAAGCCTCCACCTCATAGGTATCCGTCAGAGGGAAGAACGCGTTATCCACCAGGTCCGTAAGGGTTGTTCCATCGTAGAAGAACAGAGCCTTAGGTCCCACCAGATAATGACCACCATCTGCAGGGATAACCTGCTTGATCATGCTACGGTCATATTCACCCGCAACAAGGCCCTTATCGTCAAACACATAGATATGTTCCTTCAAGGACGGATCATCAAGGGTCTTTCCGTCTACCACCACCTTAGTGGAGTCCCAAGGTTCCATGCCCTTCACGACACGTTCTTCAGGAAGCTTGATCCAGCTATCCGGATCCACAAGGGAAATGTCGGAGTCCATATGGTCCCAGTCCATCTTGCGGGCATAGGCGCCTTTATCCAGCTGGACAAAAAGCGTATCTCCATCCGCCAGGACCTTGTTCACCTTGTTAATAGCCAATGACTGATCGCAAATGCGGTTAATCGTCAAGACGGAATAGGAAAGAGGTGCATTAAAGAACGCCAATCGGTCTTCGAAGCCGATGGTCATAATGTCCTTACCCATAGTTGCAGCACCGGGTACCACATCGCGCTTGTTCGCGGCATAGGACCTGTTCACCGCACGCCAGCTCAAGGCATTACCATTCAGCACAGAAACGATACCTTCGCGAGACACCGCAAAGTAGCCCTTGTCAGAAGAGGCAATGGCATAAATTTCTGATGACTCCAGACCATGTTCAGAATGGTACACGTAATCACTGGAGACCGACCGATAGCGAACCCCACCACCAGTAGCGACCATCAGGCCCCCGTTTTCAAAAGGGACCGCATTATAGATCGGCAGCGGGCTAGAAAAGTTTTCCCACTTGTCCGCAGCAAAGGCGGCAGACAACATGAGACCCGAAAGCAATGTAAGGAGTTTTAACTTCACTCCATAAAATTACGAAATTTCAAGGACGCAAATGGGACGGACTTTCTAAAACAGACATAGGTATGTCGGGATTTTCAAGATCCTGGAGCCTTGCACTCCTACCATTTCGCAATTTTACTAGGGCGGCATTACGTCTTCTCCATAAAACACAACGTGGCATCCCAAAATCCCGGGACATGGCTGATAGGGGCACTCCCGCAATGAAGGACCCCTCCACCACAATCCTTTCGGCAGGAGAAAGTTCCTCCATGAACAAAGTAACAAGGTCCTGCATTCGTTGACGTCTGGCATTTTCATTGTAAAATGCAACAGCGTAGTTAGGCACGGCACTATACTCCCCCTGTTCATCCATCAAGCTTGACATGGGCGTTTCCACACAAACCTTGCGAACCTGATCACAATACGTAGTGCGGACCACCCTCCGGAACCAGCCCTCCAGGGAACTGCCCATATCCAAGTTCTGGGCACTCCTGCAGAATTTCAAGGCGACATCTTGAAAAAGATCCTTTGCAGCATCCTCCGACTTTGTCTGACGGGTGCATTGTTTGTAAATTTTAGGAGCGTATTTTAACCAGACATTTCCAATCCAATCGTTTGGTCCATCTGAAAAAATTCCTTGTTTAGGCATATCGTTAAACGAGAATTTTGACAGCAGACTTTCAGTTGAGCGTAAAATTATGAATTTATTTGATAAAGTAAAGACCTCTGAAAATTTTGCAATCAAGTGTTTGCAATCGTTAAAGTATTGCGCCCTTTTTACATTGCTCCCCTTGACGGCTTTCGCAGAAGAGTTCAATATGAATTCCATGCCTCCTCCGGACATGTCCATGGAGTATTCCGCAGGCGCATTGAAGACAGGCTCCAAGCTGACCGTGCACATCACCATCCCAGACAACTGGCATGTGAATGCAAACATTGCCGCCGATGAATTTCTGAAGGCATCCTCCATAGAACTTTCGGCAAAGGGTATTACTTTCGGGGAACCTGTGTGGCCCGAGGCGATTAAGGAATATAGCGAAGCACTGGATATGGAAAATCTCGTATTCCGAGGCTCCTTCAAGGTGGAACTACCCATCGACAGCGTCGCCGCCGATTATGACAGCTTGACCACGAAGGCCACCTTCCATTACCAGGCCTGCGACAACTCCATCTGCCTTGCTCCTGCAGAAAAGACCATTTCCCTGGACGGCACAGATTTTTTCGGAGACGGGAGTCGCGCACAAGGCGCTGACGCGCAGGCTTCCAACGGCACAGCGGAAAACAAGGAAACTTTTGCCATCCCGATGGATCCGTCCGTAATGGGACAGGACGCCAAGACGGAACAGCCTGCAGAAGAATCGAGTGTCACAGCCGAAGCACAGAACGTAAGCGTCCCGGATGCAGAAAAAATACAGGATGGAGCTGCTGCCGGCACTTTGGCACTTCTGTTCTTCGCTTTCGTAGGCGGTCTTATTCTCAACTTGATGCCCTGTGTACTGCCGGTCCTTTCGTTGAAGCTTTTCAGTTTGATCAAGCAGGCTGGAGAAAGCCGCGGTCGCCTCATAGTTCTCGGGATAAGCACTGCTGCAGGAATTCTTGCTAGTTTCTGGATTCTTGCCGCAGTCATTACCGCTGTCAAGATCGGCGGGGGCAACGCTGGTTGGGGAATGCAATTCCAGAGCCCAGGCTTCATCGCCTTTATGGTCGTCATCCTGACCGCATTCGCCATGAGTTTCTTCGGGGTCTTTGAAGTATGGCTCCCGTGGGGTGCTACCACCAGGATGGACGAAGCGGGACGTAAGTCCGGTATTGCTGGCGCCTTCTTTACAGGAGCGCTCCTTGTATTGCTCAGCACACCCTGTTCCGCCCCCTTCCTGGGAACCGCCATGGGATTCGCCTTTACGGCAAGCGCCCCCGTGTTGTTCCTGTTCTTTACGGCAGCGGCCTTGGGACTTTCCCTCCCCTACCTGTTGGTAAGTGTATTCCCCGCTGTTTTGAAAGTTTTCCCGAAACCGGGCCCCTGGATGGTAAAGCTCCAGAAGGTCATGGGCATCCTGTTGCTCGCTACCGTCGCATGGCTTCTCTGGGTGGTAAACGAACAGGCAGGTACTTCCGGCGTCGGAATTTTCGCAGTCGTTGCAGTTGTTGCAGCAGCTGCCAGTTTTATTGCCGGGAAGTTCGCCCCGCCAGGAGTCGCCTTCGGTCGTGAACTGGGTATTTTTGCAGGCGCCATCGCAGTCATGGCAGCCCTCTGGTTTGCCGTTCTTGCCCCCAAGTACGAAGGCGTGGTGCAGGCTCGATTCGACGCCCGCATGGCAGAAAAGATGACGGAAGACGGATGGTACCGCTACAGTCCGGAACTCATGGAGGAATTCAAGGCCGCCGGACGTACCGTTTTCGTGGACGTTTCCGCTGACTGGTGCCTGACCTGCAAGGCCAACGAAGCGGCCATCCTGAACCGTGAGGAATTTACCCACGCCATGGACAGCCTAAAGGTAGCCCGCGTGAAAGCGGACTGGACCCGCGAAACACCTGAGGTAAACGCACTGTTAAGAAGCCTCGGCAAGTCAGGCGTTCCCGCCTACGCAATCTACCCCAAGGGCGATGCTAGCAAGCAGATTGTATTGCCGGAACTTTTGACAACCAGCGGAATCGTGGAAAGAATTGCACCGTAGCTACTTGAATTTCACCATCTGATACTTATGGCCGATTTTCACAATGTAGTGACCCGCATTCTTTAACGATACATGGGAATCATCAGACCCCAGCATTCCCTGGTCCACCACATTGCCATTTAAATCCGTGACCACGTAGGCCTGCTTCGCAGGTTTCTCTCCATCCACCACAATTTCAAAAGTGAATGGACCGGTCATTACAATGTGGAAACTAGGCTTGACGCCGTGGCCATTAGAATTACTGGAGTTCGGCCTATCTGAAGAGCCGGAGGAATTAGGCTTGCCGTCAGATTCGCCGTTAGAGCCATTGCCATTTTCAGCAGCCTCAATCGAGTCCTTTTCGGCCTCCAAAGCGGCATTCAAGTCTTTCAGATCCAGGAAGAATTCAAAGAACGCCGGAACAGATGTTGTACCCGCAACCTTCAAGAAATAGATCTTGGACTTTTCATCCTTCAGGGCGGAGGGGTCCACCATTACGTAAAGGGTATCCACACCAGATGTTCCAATCGTGCGGGAAACAGAAGGATCGAGTCGTTTAAACCTGCCATCGGAATTTCCGTAGATTGTCAGGCCGTCCGTCTCGAGAGTGTAAGGCATTCCCGCAGCTTCGGAGGGAGAAATGTACAAAGGTCCAAATTCAGGGTTCTGGTTATCCGGATAGAGGAAAGTGATATAGACAGGCAGCAATTCTCCTGCCAGACCGGAGCCAGAATAAACGTAATTAGATCCATTGACCACTACACCATTGGTATCCATTTCTCCTATTGGAGTCCTATACATCACATCAGGAGTTGTCTGGGAACGGAATGTGGTTATTCTCCTGGTTTTTCCATCAACATAAGCAAACAGGGACCACACTCCGGCAGGAATGGTAATGTTCTTTCGATCAACCTTAGGAGCGGCAATGTCCGTAAGGTCAATGCCACCTCTATTAATCATGCCCAAGGTCAACGGAGTCGCCTCGTCCAAATTAAAGGACATTCCCTTTACAAGGAAATACTCCATCCTCACTCCACAACGAGTAAGAATTTCATCTCCACAGCAATGAATTTCTACATCCTCACCAGTCATGGCGCTAGCGCAACTACCATCACCAGTTTTGGTATAGCACATCTGGTAAGACTTGGCACCCGTATTCGGATCCATAACCGGAGTTGACTGCAAGCCACGTTTCTGTTGGATGAACATGTTCGTTTTTATACGAACATTGGACATAGTAGTGCGCCTATCACAGAAGAAAATGTCAATATCGTATTGCTGACCCACTTCCAATTTACGTTCGCCATACCCCTTGAAATTATCCAGCTTCACGTAGGCAGGAGCTGCAAGATGAGTTCCACCCAAATCCACCGCAAGTGTATTATCGATGTAGACCCAAATGTCATCATCGCCACGGAAATTAAAGGTAAGTCCCGGCTTATAGGTAAACTTGGCATGGGATTCAAAACAGAAGTGCTGATTGCGTTCTCCTTCCCAACGAGGCGTACCATAGCTTGACGAATTTGACGAAACAATTGTTTCTGTACCAGACTTGAAGAAGGTCCATCCCTTGGGAGCCAATTCCTGGCAGGACCAGCCAAGCACGCATATTGCACCATAACCAGCACCATCTAGTTTCAATTTTTCCTGAACAAAATCGAAGAGACTCTCTCCATTAGCAAACTGGCCTTCACAATCAAAACCACCATCCCAGCCAGGGCCATTGCAGAGCACATCAATCAAGGCTTCCTGTTCTACAGGATCAAGTTCGCGAAGAGCCGGACCGTAGAAAGTAGGACCTTCTGCAACACGCTTGATACGAGCAGCCTTAACCGGAGTCTGGGTGGGGTCTGCCGCAAGAATTGCGGCATCGTCGGTGGTTTCTACAGGATAGAAGCCACCAGGCGCCTTGGTACCTGCACTCTGATAGAAGTCAGAGTCAAATTCCCACTTACCATCTGCAGAGCGTCCAAAAGGCATATTGTAGCAGGACTTTTCGTTCACGCCTGCGGTGTAGTTAAACAACTGATTGAAGAAAGACTCGTTGATAAAGCACTTTTTACCTGCAGCGGAAAGCTTGGGCTTACGCTGCTTCTGGGGAACGTTCGGATCCAGATACTTTTCAACAATACCTGTAGTCACACCGATACAGTTATTCACATAGGCCTGTGCTTGCTGGGCAGTCAAGCCCTGAGCGCCTTGCTGACAGCCTTCGCCTCCACTGAGTGATGACGTACTATAGCAGGAGAATGCCGGATGGAGACTGGCATCCGTATCGTAAATGATGGCGGCTAAGTCATATTGACAAGCACCTTCAACCCCCTCCGGATATTCCGTATACCAGCCATCATCAGCAAAAGAAAGAAGCTGGCCTTCATCCGGCACGAAATACAGGGAATCTGTATTAAAAGCTTCAAACATCATGTTTAACGGAATTGGCGTAGCAACTTGAGAAGTTTCCCAACTTCCCTTTAGGCCAATCATATCCTCACGATGAATATCATCGCCACGATAGAGTACCACATTTTCCGGCACAGGTTCATTGAACCACAACGTATAATACCATCCGCACTTATCCGGATCCACAATTAAAGGCTTTCCAGTGACGCCTCCATCCGTGCTGATCATAGGAACAGACGACATCCATTCTTCATAATCCGGCGGAATCATTACATAGAAATATTTCGCATTGGGAGGATTGGGTCCAAAAGCAGTCTTACCCGGAGTGGTCGGATCTTCGTAAATGTACAGGGAGCCGGAAGCGAGATCAGCACAAGTAAAGGAATCTTCGGACCAACTTCCAGAGTAACCACCAATATCGTATTTTTTGCGATCAATCCACTGGGCCGGATAATGAGCACCTGCACTGTTGACGCGGAAAGTTTCGCCCTGACCGACAGCTATGGCCCTGGCTTCGTACCAACCGGAAGGGCCGACAGAAAGCTTGGGGAACATACCGCCCGCTTCCAGGGTAACCATGTCCCAGGATGCAGGAGCTTTTATATAGATGGTGCCATCACACCATAAGGCAAATGATTCCTGTACAAAAAATACCAGGAGCGCAACAACCAGCGGTCTTAAAAAAGATCTTCTAATCATCATCGATTCTCCTCGCCTTTACAGGAACCAATATCCTACGTGGAACTGAATTTGGAATGTCTTGGGAGCATTATCATCCAAATTCAAGGCTGTAAGGCCCAACATCAAACGGATACTTAAATCCAAGGTATTGGAGCCGACCTGGCGCAAGGTTCCCAAAGAGAACATCATATCCACCTCTGTTGCCGAGGTAAAATTAGCTTCCCTGTAACTTGAATTTCCCCAGGCACTTTCCACTGTGGATTCCGATCTGGACTTTACACAGAAAGAAGCTACAGGGCCCGCTTCCACATAGGCAAATTCCGGAACGTTAAATCGCAAAAGGAGCGGCACATCTATATTCCACTGTTTCTCGTAGAAGTCAATGACAATGTCGTCGTATTCATCTGGAAGAGAAGGATCATCCCACATCAAGGAAATTCCCATATCCGTCTTGGCACGACCGCGACGGAATGATGCGCCCAGTTCCACATGGGTTCCCCAATAAGGATGAAACATCAACAAGAAGGATACACCAGCATTGATGCCCATCGCCCAGAACTTCTGCATCAAATCTTCTGCATGGGAAGTCCTAATCGTATAGCCATCATACTTGCCAGCGATCTTGTCCAATCCCAAGGTGGTTCCCCAGAAATCATTGTAAGTCAATGCGGCGTACATACCCAGGTGCCACATATTTTCCCGAGCAGAGACAGTCTTCAGTTCAGATTCGGGTTCCGGTTCAGGCACAGGTTCCTCTGCCTTGGCCTGCTTTTCTACAAAGTACTGCTTTACCTGTTCTAGTTCCTCCTCAACATCATCCTTATCCTCGGTCCTGGCAGGCACGGTATCCTGGGCCACGACCTTTGCGGTATCGGTAGACGGTTTGGGAATGGGATAAGGAACAACGGGCTTGGCCGGCTTGGGCTTGGGCTTCATGGTATGTTTGTATTCCACAGTTTCGTGCCAAAGCAGAGGGATATCCAGGACTTCTTGCTGAGTTGAATCCCCCACAGAAATCTTGGAACACATGGGAACCGGCCCCACGTAGGGAGTCTGACCGATTTCGACGCCATCCACGTAAACGGACACGATGGCAGGAGCACCATCCTGTTCCACCGTCAAGGACAGACCACTAATGCCTCGAACCAGCTTTTCAGCAAAATTATAATGCTGGGCCTTGGCAACCGCCACTTCAAATTCCAGCGGATTATAGCAGGAGTGGTAAATCTGGACCGGGTAAATTCCGGGATTCAGTTCCATTTCATTTCTGGAAACCAAGGAGTCCCCCACAAAGATTTTCAAGTTATCATCATTTCCTGCAGAATCGGGATAGACCGGATCCAGTTTCAGGAAACCAAATGCAGGGGACATTTTCAGAAGGACCGTCTGGTCATTTTCGGAAATAACCACAGCGGACCCGGCATCATCGTAACGGTCCCTTACTGCCAGGAAGCGGTGCTCACCTTCTTCCACCTGAATTTTACAAGGCGTACTAGTGCACTTGGAAATAGGACGTCCATCAATACTGAGGGCAGCCCCTGCAGGTTCCGTCACCACGTTGATGATAAAGGACTTTTTCTTTTCCACCGCAAAGGAGGAATAGTCTTGAATGAAACCAAAACCGCCACCGAATCCGCTCACATTCTGCTTGATCTTCCTGAAGAAGGCTTCGGACTGGGATTCCACAACCTGGAGAAGGGCGTTCACGTCATCCCCACGGCCAGTAAAGCTACCTACCAATTTGCCGGAAGCAGTTGCATAAAGTTCTGCAGTAAGGGTCAACTGGGTTCCAAATACGGCAATATGGGCCTGGACCACATAGTCGGCCGCAATCTTACGGCCAGTTTCTGCAAGGCATTCCCCTTCACAGTCTTCCACAGTTACACCCGGCGGAAGCATGACGGAAATATTCTCGCGAGTCATGATGGTATAGTTCTGTTCTGCAGGAAGAACCCTCAAGGCGGCATTTCGCAGTTCATCCGTCATGTAACGGCATTCCTGAACACTGACCTGGGATTCCTTTGCGGCAACAGTCTCCAACACGGCAACATGAGTTGCCGCTACCGACAGCGGAAAAAAGAGCACCAACAATACAAGCAGAAACTTATTCATCTTAAAAATCTCTCTTCTTGATTTTAAGATAATTTTATTTTACAGAAAAAGAGCCCGCGGTTCCCTCCCGCAGGCTCTTTTTTTTTGTTCCATTTTGTATTACCCCGTACTTGCCCGGGGCATCAGAGAATTAGCGTTTGCCTTCCCGTTTATAACGTTCGATGCATTCCTGGTAGAATTCGTAAGTCTGCTGGGCAATAGCCTTCCAGCTGAAGACATCGATAGCGCGCTTACGGCTCACTTCACCCATCTTCTTTGCCATTTCAGGATTTGCCAGGATCTTATTCAGCTTGCTTGCGAAATCCGTCTGGAAAGCCTTGGGGTCTGCCGGTTCAAAGTTGGTTTCGGAAACTGGCTTCAGGGGAACCAGGAAGCCGGTTTCGCCGTCCACGATAATTTCGGGAATGCCGCCCACGGCGCTACCCACCACAGGAGTACCGCAGCTCATGGCTTCCAGGTTGATGATACCGAAAGGTTCATAGAGGGAGGGCGTTGCAAAGACAGTTGCATGGCTGTAGAGCACGCGCAGTTCCTCGTGAGGAACCGCTTCCTGAATCCAGATTACGCCATCGCGGGTCTTCTGGACTTCTTCAATCAGATTCTTGCATTCGTCGGCAAGTTCCTGAGTGTCGGGAGCACCAGCGCAGAGCACCACCTGGGCGCCTTCGTCGATCATAGGAATGGCCTGAATCAGCTGGCTGATACCCTTCTGGCGGGTAATGCGGCCCACAAACAGCACGAAAGGCTTGCTAGGATCCACGCCCCACTTCTTGAGAATGGCTTCGCTGAAAGTAGGCTTATAGAAATCCGGATCAATACCGTTGTAAATCACCTTCACGCGATCTTCGGGAACGCCATAAAGCTTCATCACGTCGCGCTTCATGCCCTGGCTTACCGCGATAACACCGTCGGCAGCTTCGTAAGCGGTCTTTTCAATCCAGCAGCTCATGGCATAGCCGCCATCGCCCAACTGTTCGGATTTCCACGGGCGGTGCGGTTCCAGGGAGTGAGTGGTAAGAATCAGCGGGCACTGCAACAGGCGGGAAGCGAGAACGCCGCCAAAATGGCTGTACCAGGTATGGCAATGAATGACATCGATGTCATCCATAGTGGCAGCCCACTGCAGGTTAATGTCCAGGGGCTTGAAAATCTTCTGGAAGCGGTCATCCTTCGGGGAGAGGCCAAGCTTGCGGTTAAAACCGATAGCACGGATGTTATTTTCGTCCTCGTTCTGCGGGCCAAAGCAGCGGGCCTCCACATGGCAAAGTTTAGCCAGTTCCTGAGTCAAAAACTTGACGTGGATACCTGCACCGCCATAAATTTCCGGCGGGAACTCATTCGTAAGGATAGCAGCGTTCATAAAAGTCTCCTAGAGGCGGTGTTTGGGCCGCCTTACACCCCAAATATATAACAAAATTTCGTGACTCTTTCTCACATTTTACTTTCTCTAAAATAATTGTCCCTGATTACAGCGCCCAAAGAGACACGGATGGGGCCTGGAATGAAGCGGCAAAGGACTAAATTCTCGGCAAACAGAATTTAGTCCTCACTAGAACACCCTAGACAAGGACTAAACACCAGAAAATATCCAAAATAGTCCTTGCGATTCTCTTCGAAAGAGGACTATTTCCTGAAAAAACGAATAATAG
This sequence comes from Fibrobacter sp. UWR4, assembly GCF_003149045.1. Lineage (NCBI taxonomy): Bacteria > Pseudomonadati > Fibrobacterota > Fibrobacteria > Fibrobacterales > Fibrobacteraceae > Fibrobacter > Fibrobacter sp. UWR4. The sequence continues at coordinate 95,444 of NZ_QGDU01000006.1, forward strand.
TCCTTCCGGAGTCTCGCCGAAAGAGGACTAAATGACGAAAAACCCGAATTTAGTCCTTTAAAAAGACGCTTTTTACAGAAAAAAACGAAAAAAAGATTCCCCGACATGCGCCGGGGAATCCTTGGAGTGTGTTATGTAGAGAATCTTTTTAGACTAGAAGTTCTTGCACTGGCCCTTCCAGTTACCACGTTCGCCAATGATGGGACCGTTGATGTACTTGCCGCTAGTGCCAACGAAGTCTGCCTTACGGAAGTCTTCGCCACCCAGGTGCCAACGCATCCAGGCAACGGTAGCAGCCATGCCGCCCCAAGGACCGGAACCGTGACCCCAGCCACATTCACCATTCTGGCATTCATTGCCCTGACCACCGGTCATCTTGATGAGGCATCCAGGAGCCTTGACGTTCGGGTTGTTGTAGTCGCCTTCGGCATTGGGACGCTCCATACCGCCTTCACCATAGACAATGGCGAAAGACTTGGAAGTGGAAATCTTGGTTGCTTCAGCATGGTTGAATGCGCCACTGTTATTCAATACTGCAGTAATCACACGGGAATCATTAATAAGCATCTGTTCGGACTGGAGACCACCCATGGAATGGCCGGATGCACCCACCTTGGTCATGTCCAGCTTCTGGTAAAGAGGATCGCCCGGGGTATTATTCTTCTTTTCAAGCCAATCGAGAGCGGGTTTGCCGCGGCCAGTACCATCCGGAGATTCGCTGGTTGCAATCACCACGAAACCGTGAGATGCAAGACGCTTGATAAGACCTTCGTATGCAGTAGGTTCAGTACCGCCACCGGGGCCCCACAGCACAACACCGTGCTTCTGAGTATCGGAAAGACGCTTCGGGTAAGCCAGGACGCCACCGCCGTTATCGCCAGTATGAGTCTGGTAAACCACTTCCATGTAGTTCTTGTTTTCGTCGGTATCAGTAACCAGGAAAATACCCTTAGGAGCTTCCTGGATAGGAGCGGCGGAAGAAGAGGAAGGAACCTGTGCTACAGAGGAGCTAGAAACTGCGGGAGTGACAGCAGCACTAGAAGCCGGAGCAACAGTTGCACTGGAGGCAGGATTTACGCTTGCACTGGAAGCGGGAGTCTCTGCGGGATTATTGGAAGCAGAAGAGCCCACAGTAGGATCAACTACGGTACCCTCAGAAGGATTAACAGAAGAATCGGTAGAGGCAGAAGAGCCTACGACAGGTTCACCTGTAATAGGATCCACAGAGGGAATGCTCGGGTCTACCGTGGGATCGATTGTAGGATCAACCGTAGGATCGACGGACGGATCTGCAGAAGCAGAAGAAGCCGGGGTAACTACCGGGTCATTATCGGTATTGGGACTAGAGGAATCGTCGCAGTTAACAAATGCAAGCGCACTTGCGAGGATGAGCCCCTTAACTGCAAAGCCCTTAAAGAATCGTGATTTCATTTGAACTCCTGTTGTTCTTTTTTCCCATACACCTATAAAGTACCTTGTTTTAGGAGTCAAAAACACACCTGTATACAACTTCCTGTGGACAAAATGTCAATGGGCTAAAGTTTACAAAGTGGCGAAATTCGCAAATTTTCAAGGTCTTGAATTTTACAACAACATAACAAAAAAAACGCCCCGTATCAACGGAGCGCGTTTACAAGAGTCTTCGCCGACCGAACGTTCATCTATAGATTCTAGCGAAGACGGTCATTAATAGTGGCCATGAATTCAGCGCGGGTCTTTTCGTCGGTCTTGAAACGTCCCAAAAGCTGAGTCGTCACCATGGTAGCGCCAGGCTTCTTGATACCACGCATGGTCATGCACATGTGGCTTGCTTCCAGCACAACGGCAACACCCTTCGGCTGCAATTCCTTCTGGATCAGTTCCGCAATCTGACGAGTCATGCGTTCCTGAATCTGGGGATAGCGGGCATAGAATTCCACCACGCGAGGAATCTTGGAAAGTCCCACTACACAATCCCCAGGAATGTAGGCAATGTGAGCCTTACCAGTAAAAGGCAAGAAATGATGTTCGCACATGCTGGCGAAGGGAATGTTAGGAACCACAATCATTTCGTCGTAGATTTCGTGGAAGCGGGTCTTGAGGATGTCTTCGGCCTTCTGTTCGCCAGAAAGGCTACTCATGACTTCGGCGTACATCTTGGCCACACGCTTGGGAGTTTCCAGCAAACCTTCGCGGTTCACATCCTCGCCCATTCCTTCAAGAATCATCTTGAAGCCGTCTTCCATCATCTTTAAGTTCATAAATGCCCTCTAGTTATTGCGACGAACAATTTAGAAAATAGCAGCCGCTATAATTTTGAGTCTATTCCGAAACGAGTTCGGAATGACGTGGGGAGGTTCGCCATCCCGACTCATTCCGACGTATGTTTTTACAGATTGCGGACACAAAGGGATTGTACTAGAGGGTACAGGTCCTTGGGGCACTCCACCGTACGTTTACTCCGCAGTTTTCCGTAAGAGCCCGATAGCAGTTCAACGCAATACTGGGTATCGCTATCCTTTTCAGTGGCGCTCCAGAAAATATTTGCATGGAATGTATTTTTCTCGTGACACTCGTCGGAGGGATTTTCGTAGGTCCATTGGATCGGATTGGTATTCATGTAGCGACTGTCTACGGGGATTTCCAGATATTTTTCGCCCATAAATTCCGTAGTGTCCGGAATGTGATATCCAGAAGGGCAGGATACGCGGGCAACATCCCAGGTGACATATCCTTCCTGGCCACCCACCAGAGTGACGCTATTCAAATCAAGCGTCCACTCGCTATCACCGCACACACTATTCTGCTGAGCCAGAGCGCTCCAGTCCCCAACGAATTTTTCAAAACAGGCGCTTGCATCTTGCACGTCTGTAATCAGCACGTCCTTGCCGGAGGCCTTTTCACGGACGAACAAATTTGTAGAATAGAAATAGGCATCATATTTCTTGGAATTAAGCGTCACCGATTCCACGGAGATGACGTAGGCTCGCCGTTTAAACTCATAGACGACGCCATCCATTTCCTTTACATACAGAGAATCGCTTTCGTAGATTCCCCCGGCGACATCCTTTTCTGTCATGCCTTCGGGAGGTTTCATGTCCCCGCTGAAAAACAGGTTTACCCACTGGTATTTCCCAAAAATGTAGATACAGCTGTATAGACCTGCGGCACGTTCATTCCAGTAAATGGAACCGCCCTTCACATCTTCGCAAACCCCGTACAGAGCTTCGTAATCTCTCAGGGCCGTAGCCTTGTCATCCAGCTTTTTCCAGCCATTCTTTTCGCAGGCATAGTAATCGTCACCATACTTAAACTCCTTTCCAATCAGGGAATCCACACAAAGGAGGCCATCTTCCTTTTCTGGCGGAGTCAACAAATAATCAAGTGCCACACCCCAACCATCGATATTGCAATAATAAACGATTCCATCATAGGAAATTTTCGTGCCCACCTGATTAAGAGTACACTTGTCCTGCTTTAAAATCGGAGGAATGGAATCCCTAGAAGAAAGCCTTTCCCAGGAGGCCGCACTGGTGCTAAGCCACGGTTGTTCCGCCTTGCAAATATAGTAGAGTCCCTCATACTGCGCAATTTTGTTGTGAGACAGGTAATTGCATTCTGTATGATAGTAAGTGGTAGGAAGAATTTCTGTCCAGCCGCTATCGGTACATACATAATAATCAAGTGCAGAAGACTTCACCATTTTATCCAGGGAATAATCCGAACTGTATACAGAGTTTCCTGCACATACACCTAGTTCATAAGATAGGGAATCAATTTCTCGCCAGAAATAAATACCATCCCTATACACGCCGAATTTTTCACAGCGAACATAGGAACTATCCAGCGGGAAGCGTTTTTTATCCAGAGTTCCTTCACAACGTCCTAGCTCACGAGCCGCACTAGCATCCCTATAGAGAAAATCCTTGTGAAGGTAAAGAGTGTCGGACTTGTCCTGAAAATCGGAGTCCTTAAATTCCTTGGACCACACGCAATCATTTTCGGAACAGAGGCAAGCCCACAAGGAACTGTCCTCATACGAAAGCCACTGCACTCCATTTTCAGGATGAAGCCTGCTGCATCTGCCATGGAAAACAGTCATTTTGTCGGCACCATCTTCTGACAAAATCCACATGGAGGATTTCCTTTCACAACGGAATACGCGATCCCCTATATGTGCCAGATTGGATTGCGAATTGCGACAAATCCCCAAGGTGTCTTCCATGACATTCCAGACTCGCCAATATCCCCACAAGCTGCACAGGCTGGCCTCGTCATCTTTGACAAGCCTTACTCCATCATACTGGCTGTATTTATTCCTGAGGGCAATAATGGTTTCCGTGCTGACACTTTTCCCGAGAGTATCGTTATACACCTTATTAAAGAGCTTTGTTCTCCTTGCAAATGTTTCCAGATACTTGGATTCCCTCAGTCCTTTTGATGTAAAGGACCAGCCGGAATCCGGAATCATGGATTTAAACAGTGCGTCTGCCAATTTCGCCTGCTCAATAGAATCCATCAGGACGCCCTTTGCAATCCGTTCGCGCAAGTTTTTAAAATCGCTATAGAAAACAGAATCCGATACAAAGTAGCGGCAAAAATAGTAAGGTACCCCATGTTCCAAGGACTGTTCTACACCTTGGTAGAGTGCAGCATTAAAAACAGCGTAACCCGTTTCATCATCATAACCCATGCCTTTCAAAATTTCCTGGAGAGCCTGTTGGCGGGCATCCCTAAAAGACAGTTTCTTATCCTTCATCAGGATTGTCATTCGATCAAAGGCGAGAGCGGCAACTAAATCCTGGGCGCTACCGTTATCTTTGAGGAATGTGGTGGCTGTAGGTTCAGTGACATCTGCATATTGGGAAAATTCCATGGTCTTGGAAGAGCCTTCCATAGGGAACAACGTCACAATCTTTAGGTAGGGCGAAGCTAGATCTTTCCCCTCAAAATAGAAGTACGTATTGGCTTTATAATTGACACTGACGGAAGGACTATCCTTCAGTTCCATTTCCAACGTATCCACAGGATTCAAGTCATAATCCAGCGTAATGGCAAGGACCTGCTTTGGAACCATGCCTCGTAAATAGGACACGTTTCCCTGAAATTCCGCTTCGGAGAAATATTTACCGTCTGCAGTATAGTGACCCACAACCTTTTCACCGTCATCGGAGCAGGAGGCAAGAATCAGCGAGAGAATTCCAACTGCGATAAAAAAGAACTTCCTGTACATAAACTACTAATCCTTCACGCACACAACCTGCACCATGGGGAACAAATCCTTGGGGCATTCTACAATCTGCATCTTGAAATATTCATCATCTGTGCGATTAGCCTGCTCTGCACAGTAGTGGGTTGTTTCATCCTTTTCGTCGCTGGTCCAGAAGATGTTGTAATACATATTGACCACAGAACGGCAATCATTATACAGATCTCCTCGGCCAACCGTAATGGGATTATCATTTCTGTTCTGAGAATAACCAAGGACGGTTCCATCTGTGGTGTTATGATCTCCCATATAACGCAAGTAATCCTCCAACATGAATTCCTCGGAACTGGGAACATGGAAACCCGCAGGACAGAAGGTACTAGCCTTCTCCCAGGTCACGTAGGATTCTGGAGAAAAATCATAAATCGCCAAATACCACATTTGAGCTTCATTGCGTTCGCCGCATTGGCTCGTCTCACGAACACGGGTCTTCCATTGAGCGTAAAAATCGTCAAAGCTTTCACTTTTCTCCGTTGTGTTAGTCAAGTCGACTTTAACCTTATCGGAACCCTTCAGGGCATGTACAAACAGATGATTGTTATAAAAATAGGATCCATATTCCGTCTCCCCTATTATCATCCTGTAATTCAGCAAATTCGATCCATCGGTTTTCAGGAGATAGGTCATCTCCCCAATATCCACCTGATAGGTATTGTTGCTAATGAATTTTCCCTTGGGCAGTTCCTGGATCAATTCCTCCGGGAACTGGTAAGGAGAAATGGGAAGTTTCATTTCTTTCCAGCCCCAGCTTGAACAACCAATTACACCTTCTACCTTATCACTTAAATAAACGGATGTTCCCACCGTCTCGCTACATTTACCCGCTTTCAAGGCAACATCATAGGCAGCCTCCTGCTGAGCGGTATACATTTTCCAGCTCCAATGGGCCGCAGTATCACACTGAAAATATCCATCGTCATAAATCAGGGTGGAATCATGAAATTCCGCATTGCAGAGATGTCCATCCTTTACGGGAGATGTCAGGAGACTGTCGGGAGCCACAATCCATACGGAATCTGCGCAGACATACACCGTACTGTCATACTGTCTCATCAGACCGGAATAGTACCCGTCACAGCGAATATTCTGGATGGTGGGCGGGTTAGCTTCTTCCTCGGAAAGGACTTTCCAGTCCCCATAACCACTCCAGCAATTTCCAGAACAGCCCGGTATGCACATGTAATAAGTGCTATCGCAGAATACAACTTCTCTGCCATGGCTTGAATTACAGACATTCCCGTAATACTCCGGAGGATCAACCACCTTCCATTTGGAATAACCTTCATACTTCACGTACCTTCCGTCGGGAAGAACCCCCACCTGACCAACCGTAGCGTCACTGGGCATCCAGAATTCTTCGTAACTGATGGATTCCCACATACCCCAAGTGCTGTTGCAACGAACATAAGTAGAATCGTCCAGCTGGAACTTCTTGCCTTCATTCTCGGAGCCAATCTCGCATTCTCCAAAGGCATAAACCGCTCTAGCCACAAATTCCTCGCGGAGGGCAGTTGAATTGGACGAATCCGTCGTAGGTTCATATTCCGTCCAGCCGCAATGAGCATCCGATTCGCAGTGGCAATGGTACATGGTATCCTGATAGACGCGTACTCTGGAGGTATTGCTATGGCGATCGCATACACCGTAGAGATAGCTTAGGATAGTATCTCTTTCGCTGGTCTTTTGCCAGATGTACGAATCCTTGGCGCAAACATAGTAATCATCCTTATACTGCTTGATATGAGAGCTGTCATACAGACATATACCTATGGAATCTTCCAGAGGAGAGACCAGGCGCCACATGGTCCAGGATAGGGAGGAAATATACCTTTCTTTATGGCCATCCCGCAAGAAATGTCTACCATCAAAATCGCTTTTCTCGTTCTGAACTGTCTGAAGAGACCCGATGGAATCCGAATTCCGATACATGTGAGTTCCATACACTTCATCCCATAGAATTGCATAAGTGTCAGTGATCTTATCCATCAAGCTATCACGGGCACTCATCTTATAGTCATCGCCAGAATCGGAAATTTTCATCTGGAAACGGAGGGCGTCATCGGCCACATGGAGCTTTATGGCGGAGTCCAGCAATTCACCCTTTTGATAACGTTTCTTCAATTCTTCAAAATCGCTGTAGAATACAGAATCGGATTCAAAATAGCGGCAATAGAAATAGGGCAGCAGAGGATCGACGGTAGAACCATAAACCATCCCGAACGCGGCTTTCAATTCCGATTCCGCAAGAGTTTTCGCATCCTCATACTTGAATCCTTCCTTTTTCATCAGATAGGTTTCCCGTTCAAAAGCTAGTGCACCTACCAAATGCTGAAGCTGAGCATATCCGCCGACGACGTTCAGATACTGACAAAATTCCATATCTACCCCATCCTCAGAAAAAATGGAAACCACCTTCACTAAAGGGGATTCCAAATACAGGGGCTCCGAACGGAAAGAATAGCTATAGGAACTCCCCACTCCTCCTATAGAGATTATACCTCCCTTTACGGGCAATTCTATCATATCAATGGAATCCAGGTCACTGTTTAACAGCACTAGACGTACGCCCGTTGGAGTCATCGTGCTTGCATATTCTACAGCCCCCTGCACAATCGCAGGAGAAAATGCCGTTCCATTTTCATCAAAGCGGGCGATAACCGTCTCCTCCCCTTCCGAACAAGAGATAAGACAAAGCCCGAATAACAAGAGCATAATTAAAAAAAACGTCCTAATCATAAACTACAGAACCTCTCATTTAATCAGCCGTCATTTCTCGCCAGCCAAGTTGATAATCACACTTATAATGAACGCCATCCACAATGATTTCTTTGCCATTCATCCTAAAGTTTCCATGATTGCAGGCAACACCATTCTTGATTTCTACATCCTCCAGAATTCGCCACTTATAATTACGTCCATCACATACATAGTAATCATCATTCAACTGTCTAACAGAATCAACGTTTACCGCAACGCAAGCTAAGCCATCGATAAACTCATCCGCATCCATTTTACGCCAGCCATTACGATAATCACACATATAGAAGTCGGATCCCTTAGAGATAATCTGTTCTTTTACACTTTGGTTTCCGTAATTACAGACCTTTCCATCAATCACTTCGTTTTCATTCAATGCGCGCCATCTCATATTGCGACCGTCACATACATAGTAGACATCGTCCAACTTGTTGACATCATCCACAACTTGATCAAAACAACGAGCACCCTCAAGAACTTCGTTTTCTTCGGTTTCTCGCCAGCCCCGAGAGGAGCACAAGTAATAGACGCCGTCCTGCAATTCGAGGACATCCCTTGTCTTGCTAGTGCAGGGAATTCCATTTACAATCTCTTCCGCGGACATCTTACGCCATCGGCGATTTCTGCAAACATAATAGTCATCACCAAATTTTTCCACAGAATCCTGAATACTGTTTGTACAGAAATGTCCTATAGAATCCGGCGGCATCACAAGACTATCGGGAGCAACCTTCCAATTACGAGTATCGCCGTCTTCCAGGCACACATAGAAAATATCATCGTATTTTTTTAGGGTATACAGCAAAAAGCACGTTTGTTCATCCTTCACAGGCGGCAGAACATCCTCATCGGGAATACGACGCCATTTCCCATACGATCCCATAGTCAGTCCAAAGGCCTCGCAGAGAAAATACTGGTCTCCCCCGTTCACTTCATAATGCACTATTTCGCCCGGGTTAGCACCCATACATGAATGATTATAATATTGAGGAGCCTGGATTTCTTGCCAGCAATTTAAAACCGGCAAGCAACCATTTGTTTTGGTGCGTACATAGAATCTTCCATCCGGAAGTTCCGCATATTCATCCTCCTTGCCGCTGCTGGGCAAGTAATATTCTTCATAGCTGATGCGATGCCATACAGTCCACCGGGTATTGGAAACCTTCGTTTGCATTTCAGTACAGCCCACAAAAATGGAATCTTCTAAAATTCTCTTGTTGTCCGGAAACAAATCCATGGAACAAGGGCCAAATTCTGTAGTAGCCCGATTTTCAATTTCCGCTTCCTCAAGGCTTGCCCAATAGGTCAAATCCGATTTCGTGAAGGAATCCATCCAGGTTTCATTATGGCATAGATAATCTACACCATTGGAAGATCTAATACGTTCTGTATTTCTTTCACATTTTCCCATCGCCGTCGTAAGCCATTCACTAACGCCTATTTCCATCCATGTACTAGAACCCACATTACACTTGTAATATTTTCCGTCAGTTTGTGCATAGGACACATCAAGCTTATAGCACACCCCAATGGATTTTTCCAGCGAGGAAACCGTTCGCCAGCCTTCATCATAAATCCAGGTTTCCCCATAAAATTTTCCCTCTTTTGCGTCAATGAAAACAACGCTTCCCTTGTGAGGATTGAGGAGCGTATCCAAGGGGAGCTGATAGCCAGCCTGATAAAAAGCCATTTCAGGATCCTTATATCGCAAGCTTCCTTGACGAGACAAATCATATATTTCATCGGCAATACGAATCTTGATGGAATCACTTAAGCAATCATGATTCCTGAGATAATGCCTTAATTTTTTGAACTCATCGTAGAATACAGAATCAGGAGCTTCCCAAAGACAATAGAGATAGGCATTGTCATCCGCCTGATTTTTCAGGGCACTGAATAAGGAAGGATTATAAAGTTTACCGTTAAGGGCAAACACCTTTTCCATTTCTTCCAGGACATCCCTTCGGACGTCCTTCAATCTACCCTTACTTTCCTTATACAGTCGTTCAATTCTTTCCGCAGAAATTGCACTGAGAAGATTAAGTTCTGGATCATCCTCATTTGTAATATCCACATAGTGGGTAAACTCCATCATCTTACTGGATTTTTCCATATCAACAAACAGATGGACTTCCACATAGGGAGAACCCAACTCCTTGTTACTGAAGGAAACACTAATTGAATTACCATACCCGCCTATTTCAGCATCAAAAGTGTCCTTGGGGGTCAAGCCATAATCCAGAGAAACGATTTTCGCTTTCTTCACGGTCCTATAGGGTAAGGAAAACTTCACCTTTCCACGATAGGAGCCTGGTGAATATCGGACGCCTTCTTCGTTAAAGCGCTCCAAGACAACTTCTTCAACTCCGGAGCTACTTTCTAAGAAGCAGCCGGCCATGAAAAGCGCAGCGAGTAAAATGACAACCAAATTCTTCATGTCCTTAATCCTCCACACACATAGTCTGTACCATGGGATATAGGTCCTTGGGGCATGATATTATCCGTCGGGACAACTCACCTTTTACAGAAGTCCATCCATATTCGAGGCAATACTGGCTCTCGGAATCTTTTTCAGTACTACTCCAGAAAATATCGTAATAGCGGGTTGGATAATAAGAGCAATCATACCACTTTCCAATCACATCATAAGTCAACTTCAAGGGAGTATCGTTTCGATATTCGCGATTCAACGCCGTGGCCTTATATTTCAGCCCAGCCGTGGAATTCCATTCAGAGGTATCGGGAATATGATAACCCTTGGGACAATAATTCCTTGCCTGCTCCCATGTCATATAGCTGTCATCCGTATACCACATGGTTTCTGCAGATGCAAGGGATACGGTCACGAGAGTGCCGTTACAGACGATAGATTTTCGAACTTTACCCAGCCAGTTAAAATAGAAGGCGTCGAAACTTTCGGACTTATTCTCAATGGTTTCCAGAGCAACGTTGTTCTCGGAACGTTTGCTGTGCAAGTACAGCACATTGTCATTGGAAAAAGCATCATACTTGTAGTTCTCTGGTAAAACTTCACCGTCATAGACTTTTGACGGATACAGGAATCCCCCTGACGGCATCGTAAACACATAGGTAAAATTATTGATTTTCACCTGATAGAGGGTATCCTCTGTAAAGATTCCACCAGCCAATCGAGAATCATACGTTCCATAGAAAAACCCATAAGTTCCGATAGTATCAGGACCATTAACATTGGTCCGACAACCATAGGATCTCTTCAGAGAATCCGTCAACAATATGGAGGTTCCCACAAGACCATTGGCACAGTAATCCTTGTTCTTTTGTTTCATCAGGAAGTTTTCTACGTCCGCGATAGAAGCCTCTCCCCAACCGTACGAATAGCAGTAGTAATACTTATCATCAAGTTTCAAGACTTCCCTATAATTCTTGCCATTGCAATACAATCCCTGCAGGGCAGGTGGCGAAAGATCCACACTTTCAGCTTTTCGCCATGTCATGGAGTTCTTATCACACACATAATAGACATCATCGTATTTTACAAGTTCATTTCCAACATCACAGGTATCCATATTCAATACGGGCGGAATCAGCTGATCTTCCTTCAGGATTTTCATGGTCCCATCTTTCTGACACAGGTAGGATAAGCCATCCCGTTGAGTCACCTTTAAATAGGAACTGTCATTACAAACGTCTCCATAGTATTCCCAGACTTTAAGGGTATCCCAGGCATAAACATCCTTAGTGGAATCAAAGGCGCAAATGAAATACTCCATAGTAGAGGCCTTGGGTAACTTCAACATTTGACCAGTCTTTCCTTCGTTGCATCCCTCCTTGTAATGATCTTCAATCGTTACCGTTTCACATTGCTTACCATCGCATTCGAACAGCACACTGTCCACGGATACGGTATCTCCACTTTTTTCTTCATCATCAGAAACACGATGCCACACCCATATCATGCCGTCACGTCCAGCAGACTGATCGCAAACAAGAGTGTCTCCACGGAATTCGCTGTGGGAGTCCTTGATGGTCGTTATATTTCCTTTTCCTGCAGCACCAAGAGAATAAGCCTCTTTCACAAGGCGGAATGCATCTTCACGCCATTCATCAGAACCAGCCCGGCGAGTACCGGTCCATTCCAAGCCATTAAAATGCTTCAGTAAATCATCTGCAGTACGGACTAAAAATTCATGAGGAATCTCCGGTTCCAATGCAAAACTTTTTTTCAGTTCAATGAAATCACCGTAGAATACGGAATCCGAAGGTTCAAACCTACAGTAGAGAAATACGGGGTCATTCGACGCCTTACTGTCAAATGCATTTTGTACTTCACCGACCGCAGAATCTACTGCCACATACAAAGATTTTTTCTTGTCGAACATCAAGTGCTCAATGCGATCTACAGCGATAGCCTCGACAAGATTCAGGCGTTTGCGGCTGCTCCTGGCAATATCCATGTAGTACTCAAAGTCCATCTTGACATCACCATCAATGGACAACAATACCTTCACATAGGGCGAGGGAAATTCCAATGTATCCGTTACGAATCTTGATTCGTCATCATTTTCATCCCGACCCGCAGACACCGTATCCACAGGATCATAGCCATGGTCCAGTTGAATCACTTTTATCTGAACCGCATCCAAATTTTCATACATGGATACGGTAAAATTCAGCGAGTTAGGAGAATACTTGATGCCATCCTTATTGTAGCCGGCAACAACCTCTTCGGTTCCCTCCGAACAAGCCCCTAAAAGTAGTGCAGCTAAAAAAGCAAGTATTGCAAAAATATTCTTATTCATGTTCTTTCAGGTACCATTCCAGGGGCACCCATCCATAGTTATTCAACTTATTGTAGGCCACGTCCAGAGGCGGCTGATAGTCGCAGACTAGACTCAACGTCGTTGAATCCGTAGGGACATCCACGGAACGTCCTATATTATCCTCATTGCAAGTTCCCGCGTAATAGTCAATTCTATTTATAGGAGACCATCCATTGGACCATTCTCCTCCCAATAGCAACGCCATGGATTTGCAAATAAAGAATTCATCTTCCGTCAGCTTGATTTTCTCGCCTTCTCGTGATTTATTGCAAGTTCCATTTTCCAAGGCAGCTCGTGCATCCTTGTAGGAGTCCGACTTCATGCCCTCTGGCGTTTCGTAGTAAGCTACATCAGAAGAATCAAAAGACCAGATTCGACGATAACCATCTGTTCCGTATTTTCCCAGACATCTAAACAGGGTGTCATTATAAAAGCGAAGAATACCATGCCGAACACTATCACCGCAACCGCCATAAGTTTCATTCAAGATGCGGTTGTACCTGACCCCATCAGCGACCTTCTTGTCCTTCTCCAATTCCCACTCGCCCTTTCTGCAATAATAGACGGAGTCACCTACCAGCAAGGTATCCTGAACCACGCCGGAATACAAACAGACCGCCAGTTCATTTTCTCTTTCAAGAATATTTCGATAGCCATATTTTATTTCGTAGGAATAATTCAGCTCAAATGCGTCACACATCAGAACCGTTCCCGCAAACTTGCTTTTTGAAACCTTAACGGTATCGTAGGTTCCCTTAGATTCATAATTGCAGGTCTTGAAATTGTAGACGTTCTTCATAAAGTCAAAGCTTACGTCAGACCAAAGGGTATAAGGCAATTCACCCGTCCATTTAAAACCCACATACCGTTCAAGCATGGCATCTGCCGCACGGACCTGCAATGTGGAAAAATCAAGGGAATCCTTGGCGAGCTCATCGCGCAATTCCAAAAAATTCCTGTAATAGGCAGAATCCGAAACAAAGCCTTCACACAGAATAAAACCCCAATCCATGTCCAAACTCAGAGGTTTCACTTGCTGAGCCATCCGCGATTTCGTCCGCTCGAAAGCATCAGCCCACGAAACGCCGCTCTTCATTAATTTTTCTACACGGAGTGACGCAACTGCAGCAAAAAAGTCCACCACAAGATAATTAGTTCTTGAAATGTCCAAGAGATTTTCAAAAGTCACTTCCTGCTTTTGACTTTCAATTTCCCCCGTCACGACAATCCGTACGTACGGCGATGAGAAATCCACATTATCCGTCTGGAAATAAGAGCTGTGTTCCTCCGGATACTCGCGAGAAGATTTAGCCTCCAAGGTGTCCATAGGTTCAAAACCGTAATTCAGGCGAACAACCTTTACCTTTAGATCTTTTAAATACGGAAGCATGACTTCAACTTGCACCGTATTGGGGGAAAACAACCTCCCATCAGAAGTATAGCTTCCTACAACTGTTCCACTTTCTTCATCGGAACAGGATGAAAAAAGGAACGATAGGGACAGAGCCACTAAAAAAATTACGAACGATCTAAAATACAGTTTCATCTCTTCACCCCTGAACAATTAAGTTCTTGTATCAAAAATATAATTTTCAATCCATCAAAACAAACGTCTGGCCGAGACCAGACGATGAGATAAAGAAATTTCAGGATGACGCGTTGATTCGCAGGGCTGGATCCTTCACTTCGTTCAGGATGACGTACCAAAGGTACGTTACTTTTCCAGCGGAAGCATGAGCACGCGGGATTTGCGGCTATAGTTGTAATGGTCGCGCTTGGTCTTGGGCAACTGCTCGATGGTACCATCCACGAAGCCGAAATGGTAGAACCAGTCCAGAGCCTGGGTAGTCAATAGGAACAACTTCTTGTAGCCCTTCATGCGACCCACGTCAATCAAGTGACGCACGATAGCATCGCCGATGCCGGACTTGCGGTAGTTGGCGCTGACAGCGATGCCTGCGATTTCCGCCATGCCGTCCTCGAACTCGTGAAGGGCGCCGCAGCCGTGAATGCTGTTATCGATGCTGTACACCACATAGTCCTTGAGCTTTTCGGAAATGCTTTCCTGAGTTCTCGCCACAAGGAAGCCCTGGTCGATGTAGTCCTGCATAATGCGCAGGATATCGGGAATGTCTTCCATGTTGGCAGGCCTGATACTGGAGTACTGGTTGGCGTACACCATGGTACCGTCACCGCGGGCGGAGAACACTTCCTGAAGCAGGCTACCCTGGAATTCACCGCTAAGCAAATGCACACGGTTGGCACCCGCCTTGCAGGCGTGAATGGCGTTCATCAGGTAGTCCATCTGGGCAAAGTTCAGCGTGTCGGAATTCAGTTCCAGAAGTTCCTGGGCCTGGTCCACATCCATAGCGGAAATCAGGCCGTTGTCTGTCGGTTCCAGGTACTTGGTGTTCTTGCCCGTCACCAGGCCTTCCAGCTTGATACCGTCCTGGTTACCGATGAAGAACAGCTTGCCCACCTTCATGTACTTGCAAAGTTCAGTGGCAAGTTCCGTGGAACTGATGTTATAGGCGTGGCCGATCTTGTTCCAGCCGATAGGCGGAATGATAGGCACGAAATTCTCATCCAGCAGCTGTTCCAGGATATCCTTCTGAATTCGTTCGATGCGGCCGGTGCGCATATAGTCCACACCGTTCACCACACCCATGCTGCGGGCCAAAATCCAGTTGCCCTGAATACCACGGAGGCCGCTAGCTGTCAAGTGGCTCATGATATGCTGGGCGGCACCCAAGGAAGCCTGTTCCACATGGGGCAGGGCCTCTTCGCAAGTAAGACGAACACCGTCATGGAACTTGGATTCCAGGCCCCAGGCTTTCAGCTGGTCGTCAATGGATTTACGGGTGCCGGGCACGATAATGATCTTAATCCCGGACTTGTGCAGAAGTCCGATATCTCGCATGAGCACCGGGAAAAGCGGGTGACTCATCAGGTCGTCTTCGATCTTCAGGACAAACAGCTGGCCCTTGAAGCGTTCCATATAGCCGAACACTTCGCGAATGAAACCTGCAACTTCAAAATGCTGGGATGTAAAATCATTTGGGTTCATGGGGAAAAAGATAGATAATGAGATGTTAGTAGGAAGTAGGAAGTAGGAAGTAGACAGGGGGAAATGGGGGATATTAGTAGGTAGTAGGTAGTAGGAAGTAGACAGTAGGAAGGGGAAAGAAAAAGGTGCCATCCGTGGGACAGCACCTTCTTTGAAAAGTTTTTGATTTTGATTACTTCTGCGGGGCGGCTTCTGCCTTCGGGGCTTCTGACGGGGCTTCGGCAGGGGCTGCTTCAGGAGCAGGTTCCGGATTGGTCACATTTACCTTCAGCAGTTCCACTTCAAAGACCAGCATGGAGTTTGCAGGAATGATGGAGGAAACACCTTCTTCACCATAAGCGAGAGCGCTAGGAATCCAGGCCTTCACCTTCTGGCCTTCCTTCATGACCTGGAGCAGGTCCTGCCACCCTTCGATGACCGCACCTACGGGGAATTCCTGCGGTTCACCACGCTTGACGCTGTTGTCAAATTCGGTACCATCCAGCAGGGCGCCAACGTAATGGACCAGCACCTTGTCGTCGGCCTTGGGAGAAATACCTTCGGCATCCTTCAGGATCTTGTACTGGACTCCCTTGGGAGTCACCTTCACGGTAGTGTCCATAATGTTCTTTGCCAGGAACTGGGCCTGTTCATCCAGAGTCTTCTGGGCGGCAGCCTTGGCATCCGCATCCTTCTTGGCCTGCATCTTCAGGAGAAGTTCCTGCAGGGCGGATTCAGCGACGGAATCCGTCAGCAATGCAGGGCGGGTGGAATCCACCTGGTCGCTAATGGCATCCATCACCAGTTTCATGTTCAGCGGGACATTGATATTGGCCACAGCCTTACCCAGATCCATACCCAGGGCATAGCTATAGCGGTTTACCGGATCGTTCATGTCGGCAACAACGCGGGCGGGAGCCGCAGGGGCCGCGGGAGCGGCCGCAGGTTCCACAGCCGGCTTGGGAGAGCCGCTGCAGGCGACCAGGAAACCGGTCAGAGCCAGAGTGGAAAACAAAGCTAACTGCTTGACTGTCAACTTAATAGCCATTTTTTTATCCTTCGGGGTCAAATTTTTGCCCCTAAAATAGGTTTTTGCGCCCCAAAAGAACACCTGGAGAACTCTTTTTGACGCATCTTTAGCCCCAAAATAGCGAAAAAATGGCCAGAAGACCACTCTTTTTTGGAAATTCTATAGAGAAAAACGGCTTTTTTTGCCCAAAAACGCCATTTGTGATTCAGCTCATAGAAAAATAAGATTTTTGTAAGAACCTCCCAAATAGCCCTTTGATTTGTAAACAAAAGTTATTAACTTTGGGCTCAAGAAAGAGAAATGGAGAAAAAACAATGAAACACTTCATGAACATGGTCGCTGAAGCAGCCGCAAACAAGGAAAAGTTCGATTCCGATCTGAACAGCCTGAAGGTAAGTCTCAGCCAGTCCGTGAACAGTTCCGAAGAAGTCTTCGTGGCCCCCTCCCCCAAGACTGGTTGGCTCAAGGGCAGCCTTTCCTACCCCTGGGTACTGATCTGCAGCATCGTCCCGGCAATCAAGGAAGTCTTCTAGGAAATCGCGGGTTAACTTCCGCCTTTTTCATCTAATGAAAATGAAACCGCCCGTGTAAAAGGCGGCTTTTTTTATTCCCTTACGAGCTTTTTATTTTTTTGCTTCACTATTTAAAAGCCCGTGTCCATTTTTTAAATTTAGGCCATAAAAATCAAACCTGGAGATAAATATGGCAGCTCTCGTTCTGGATGGCAAGGCTCTTGCCAAGACTACCGAAGAAGAACTCAGCGCACGCGTGGCTAAGCTTAAAGAAAAGACCGGCAAGACCCCGATCCTTGCAACCATTCTCGTTGGCGACGATCCCGCTTCCGCAACCTACGTGAAGATGAAGGGCAACGCCTGCGCTCGCGTGGGCATGGAAAGCATCAAGGTGATCATGCCCCAGGACACCACCACCGAACAGCTGTTGGCCAAGATCCAGGAACTGAACAACAATCCGGACGTTCACGGCATCCTCTTGCAGCACCCGGTTCCGCGCCAGATCGACGAACGTGCCGCTTTCGAAGCTATCGACGCCCGCAAGGACGTTGACGGCGTGACCTGCCTCGGTTTCGGCCGTATGTCCATGGGCGAAAAGGCCTATGGCTGCGCTACCCCGCAGGGCATCATGCGCCTCTTGAAGGCTTACAACATCGAACTCTCCGGCAAGCACGCCGTAGTGGTTGGCCGCTCCGCAATCCTCGGCAAGCCCATGGCCATGATGCTGCTGAACGCCAACTGCACCGTTACCATTTGCCACTCCAAGACTCCCAACGTTCCGGAACTGGTGAAGCAGGCAGACATCGTCGTGGGCGCTGTCGGCAAGCCGGAATTCATCAAGAAGGAATGGATCAAGCAGGGTGCAGTTGTGGTTGATGCCGGTTACCATCCGGGTGGCGTTGGCGACTGCGAAAAGGGCATGGAAGAAGTTTCCAGCGCATACACCCCGGTTCCGGGCGGCGTTGGCCCCATGACCATCAACACCCTCATCTACCAGAGCGTGGAAAGCGGCGAGAAGTATCTGAGCCGAGTGTAGCGCCAGAACGTTTACGTTCGGGCATTACCGAGGCGATATACTTCGCGCTGAAAGCGCCGAAGTACATTCTCGGTTAATTTACAGCAGTCATGCTGACGTAGGTCAGCATCGCTAAAAAAGGCACGGCGTTAAACCGTGCCTTTTTTATTTGTACCGTTATGGTTCGTACGATCCCATTTCAGTTTTCTGCATTTCCAGCAAACGCTGTTCCTTGGGACTCAGGAATTCCTTTTTCACAGCATCTTGAACCTGCTCTTCCTCCTCTAGGAGAATCACTGGCCCTATATTCAGGGGAGGAATATATGTTGTCCCCGTCATGACAGCCAATGCAGCCATCCCAAACACAGTTCCTGTCGCTATAAGAGAATTCTTGATGGAGAAAAGATCCCGCTTATTAGGCCCCATAGCATCCGGACTCATAGCATGGCTACGGGATTCAGCCTGTTTGCCTTCTGCCGGCACCGCCATACTGTAATCTACGGGAGCCTTGACTTTAACTGCTTTCAGGGAATCTTTTGCGTTCATTGTCTTAGAGATACCAGATGTTTGTGCAGAGGATTTTACGCCGGCGGAACTCGCAGGCATCAGCTGTGCACAGCACAGACTTACCGCGACAAACAACAAAACCAAAATTTTCTTCAAGACAAATCCCCCAAAGAACAGAAGCTCAGGCAGCACTCTTTTTAGAACGGGAACATCAGGCCAACCCCGATGGGTA
The DNA here is from genome assembly GCF_003149045.1 of Fibrobacter sp. UWR4. Classification (NCBI taxonomy): domain Bacteria; kingdom Pseudomonadati; phylum Fibrobacterota; class Fibrobacteria; order Fibrobacterales; family Fibrobacteraceae; genus Fibrobacter; species Fibrobacter sp. UWR4. Next base: position 114,593 of record NZ_QGDU01000006.1, read on the forward strand.
ATTCGATGTAATCGTTGTCCAAGTTCGCGTGGTCCAAGTCCAGGTTGGTGTAGTAGCCGCCCTGCCCTGCGTAAAACTGGAAGCCCAGTTCAGCATACGCACCGAAGTGAGTAAAGAACCTCTGCTGAAAGCCTGCACCGAACATAAGACGCCAATAGTTAGGATGGTCTTCGTAATGTCCGTGGTGCTTATTCCAGATATTATCCATTCCGTGGACCCACTGGGAAGAATGATACAAGTAAGGACCATTAAAGCCCATAGGATGCCACGCCACATTAACACCTAAAAGCAGGAAATCATCCGAATAGCCATTCCAGCCCGCCCCTACAGAAAGATGATCATTCATAAATGTTTGTTCAACATTCACCATACCACGGCCGGAAAAGCCCGTGCCCACAGAAACGGATGTGGTGGCAAAACTCTGCGCAAATACGCTCAACGCAAATAAGGCTGCAACTGCAAATTTTTTCATAATCTTAACCTTCTTTAAAAAATCCCGCATAAATTACAAAAATTCTTATAAAAAAGCTTCCGGGTCCTAAAACCCGGAAGTTTTTCATAGGAGGATATAGAGAGAGAAGATCGTTTATTACTTGCGAACGCGAACTGTCTGCAAGGACTTGCCCTGACCGAAGCGCATGATGTACATACCTGCGGAAAGGCTGCCATTTACACGGTTCCAGACATCCATGGAAGAACCGGCAGAAACATTTGCGGACTTGACCATGTTGCCGTTCATGTCGAATACGGTGCACTTGACCATGCCAACGCCAACGTTCAGCTTAATTTCACTTGTGATGGCATCGGTCCCGTTAGCAGAGCTAGAAGTCGGTACTGCGACGGCACTGGAAGAGGTGGGAGTAGGATTCATAGAATTGCCTTCAAGCTTGACCCAGTCCACATTCAGGTTGTCGTTGTTGATGGTGAGGCGCAGCGTCTGCTTACCTGCGGCGAGAGTGATTTCGTCACCTTCAGACTCAGAATAAGTGTCCCAATCCCCCTGGGCCTTGATTGCGACTTCAGTGCTGCTGGAGCCGACGGAAACTGTTACGGAGCCTGCGGAAGCATTACCGGTTGCACCGTTCACGGAAACCTTGTACTTGCCAGCGGCCTTTACATCCAGAGTATATTCGAAGTAGTCACCTGCGGTGGTGTAGCCCACGGCATAACCCGTACCAGCCTTTACGACGCCAGCATTATCGGTACGATAATCCGGAGCTTCGTTTTCGGCGCTGGAATGGTAGAAGGCATCCACATCGTAGTTTTCAGCTTCGATGGAGCCCGGAACTGCGATAGCGCCCTTAAACGGCTTGCTTTCTGCAGAAGCGCTAGAAGAAGGTTCGGTAGAAGCGCTGGAACCCGGAGTAACAGCAGCCCCATCGGAACTAAGCACGATGTCGCCACCATTGGGAACTGCGTCAAAGTAGATGTAGCCGTCCTTGATGGAAGCGTCGATGGCCTTGCCACCCTGAGTTGCAGAGACCTTGGACCAGCTGCTCTTCACGCGGATGGACAGCGGATAGTCGTACTTGGAAACGTTATCGGCAATGTTATGAGTAAGGGTATAAGTGATGCTGGATCCAGAAGAAGACTTTTCCGCAATCTTTGAAGCGTTACGTTCCTTGACATACATGACGGTGCTACGCATGGTCGTAACCCAGATCTTGGAATCGTTCTGCTTTGCCCACTGGAGAGCGCCTTCGATGGCTCCGATGTCAGTGGGAGAATAAGTGGCGTTACCGTTGTTCTTGCCGGAGAAACCGTGGGTCAGGAATGCCACCCAGCCACCCTGCTGGATAGCCTTCTGCATCTGGCCGGTAAAGTCGTTGGTGCTCTTGACGGAGCCTTCGGAACCAGTCATGATGGCAGAAACCTTGGTCCAATCATTGGGACCGTTCTTGCCCATGATATCGGAGCCGCCCTGCCAGGAACCGTTACAGATACGGCCTGCAATGTAATTCTGGTTCACGGCGCTCTGGTTAGGAACGTTGCAGTTGGGGTATGCCACGACAAGACAGCCATAGTCCTGGGTAATCTTGCTTTGGATAGCCTGTTTGGAAGAAGCTTCTTCGCCGGACATGTTCTGGCCGTGAGTGTTACTGTGGCTTGCGATTTCATGACCGTTCTTGGCCATATTCTGGAAACCGCTCCAGTTGGGATTCCAGTTCACCACCACGTTAAAGGTGGCCTTGTAACCATACTTGTCGAACAAAGGACCCGCATCGCTCACATGGCTAGGAGCGCCATCGTCAAAAGTGAAATTTGCGGCAGCAGTACGGAAACCTGCCCAAGTTGCAATTTCCTGTGCCTGGGCATAACCCAAGCCAAAAGCCATTACGGCGGCGAAACCAAGAAAACTATTCTTCATAACACATATCCCTAGAATTGGAGAACCAATCTCCCTTGACCTATAAATAGATTTATTCCCTCCAATTTGGACTATCCGTTGAGATTTGCCGTTGTTAGTCATTACAACACCCTAATGCATCAAAAGCGGGGAAAAACCGTAAAAAAAGCTCCCGAGACTAAATCCCGGGAACTTTTTAGAGAGAGAGAAAGAAAATATTTACAATTACTTGCGGACGCGAATGGACTGCACGGACTTTTCGGTACCGTAGCGAAGAACGTAGGCGCCTTCACGAAGCCCCACATTCACGTTGCTCCAGATTTCGCCTACGGAACCTGCCGCTACATTTGCAGACTTTACCAAGTTACCGTTCATATCAAATACGGAACATTTTACCATTCCGGCACCCACATTCAAGCGAAAGCCCGTTGCAATGGCGTCGGTACCGGAGGAGGAACTTTCGGCAGGCGTCACCAACTCCGATGAACTGGAAGATTCAGACGCTACAGCAGCGCTAGTAAGCTTGATCCAGTCCACGTTCAGGTTGTCGTTGTCGATGGTGAGACGCAGCGTCTGCTTACCTGTGGCCAAATCCAATTCGGCATCGCCGTCGACTTCAGAATAAGTATTCCAGTCACCCTGGGCGACCACCGCAACTTTCACTTTCTGCGTTCCCACAGAAACGGTAACGGAACCGTCGGCAGCGTTACCGGTGGCCCCGTTGACGGAGACCTTGTACTTGCCGGCAGTCTTTACATCCAAGGTATACTCGAAGTAATCATCCACGGTGGTATAACCAAGAGCATAGCCCGTTCCCGCCTTCACGATGCCCGCGTCGTCGGAGCGGTAGCCTGTGGTATCGCTTCCGCTGTTGGCATGTTCATAAGCGTAGGTATCGTAGTTTTCACCTTCGATGGTTCCCGGAATCTCGATAGCGCCCTTGAAGGGTTTTACTTCGGGAGGTTCGCCGGTAACGTTCAGTTCCATTGCCATGAAGTCGATGGTATAAGTGCCATCGGAATTGGGCGCGATGACCCTGCCCTTTTGGGAAACCGCTCGACCTGCCACATTCTGGATGTTTACACGCAGCGGCACGGACTTGGGCATGGCGGAATGGGGAGAAGTCCAGGTCACCTTGAAGCCATCGGAAGTCGTAGTAGCAGTAGCCTTGTCAATGGCAAAGTGAGCGCGATAGTAGGCTGCCACCACACCGAAGGGAGCAATCCACAAGCCCTGCTTTTTGGCCTCGTCCATAATGGACGTCATATCGTTAGTGGCAATGCCATAAGTATCGTTAACGCCAACGCCATGGTTCAACTGCACCGTCCAGGCTTTCTGGCTTTTTGCGGATCCCATATTGTTCTTGGCGTTACCTGTGCTGGAACCACCCTGGGTGTAGCAATTGGAACTGATGTTCATCCATTCCGGCTCGGAACTCCAGCCATAGTATTTTGCACCTGCACAGTTACGGTTTGCTATGTGATCCTTGCTGATGGCGTTGGCAACGTTGTTATTGCTGGCACAGAACGGAGTTGCAAAGGTGTAGACTTCTGGTGCGCCCTTCTGTAACAGGCTGCTTTTCCAGCCGGAAGTTTCGGCGGTCAAGTCCACGCCACCGGTCATATCCTTATGACTCTTGGAGTGGTTACCAATCTCGTGACCGTTCTTGGCCATATTCAGATAGTCACTCATATTACCGCTGCCGGCACCCATGGCGCCCGTAATGAAGAAGGTGACCTTCACGTCCGGATTGGAATTGAGGTAATTCCCTATGGCACCCAGCTGGTTATAGCCATCGTCAAAAGTAAAGGAAACTGCGCCGTCGTGGCCATTCCAGGGAACCGTAGTAATGGGGCCAGCCCAGGCAGAAAAAGAATAAGCGGCTGCCAAGGCCAACATGGCAGAAAATCTAGAAGCAGATTTCTTCATACACATACACCTCATCCTAGAAATACATTTTTATAGACAGGATGAGACAAGATTTTTCGTAACAAAGTATTGACAATTATTCAATAGAGCCCGCAAAAACAAGAAAGTCTCGGATTATTAGGGCAATTTGGACAAATAAGTCCTGGCATCCGTAGATTCCACCAGGTTTTCCCCTAGAAGTTTCTGCAAACGGCGTAAATCCGGATGGTCTTTCGGTTCAAAAACCACCACTTTCTTGAAACGTTCACGATGTCTCAGCAGGAACTCCAGGTTATTCACGTCCGTTTGCGGGAAACCGTACCCTAGGAAATAAATCTCCTGGGCATTTTTCAGGTAATAATCGGCCTTGCTCCAGAGCAAGTTGAACAGGCTCCCCCTCAGGAAGCTTTCCTTGGCATGCGCCATAGGGATGTAGATGGGAGTATCTTCACAATAAATGGGAAAACTGCGGTCCTGAGGTTCTACCTGACAGACATTACGCAAGTCCAGTTCATCGGTGACGCCTTTCAGCGGGAACCAATTGAGGGAACCGTGGAGCTTGATCAAGTCCACCGTCCGATCCCCGCGGGAACGTACAGCGGAGCGGTCCGCCGGATCGATCTTGACGCCATAATCCACCGCGACGGACTCCTGCAATTCGGGATCGTTTGCGATGGCGGATTCAATCAGGGTATCGTAATTGAAGGACAGAAGCAGCGTGTCGCGGCTCCCCTCCGACGCACAGTTGACACAGGACTTCAGGAACTTGCGGAGCACTGCGGCAGCATCCGGCGCCAATGCCTCGTCGTGACGGATAACGCTGGCGATAAAACGCAACAACTCGAAACGCAGACTGGCGTGATACAGGCGTTCCCTTTCCCCCGGGAAAATCCGTGCGGACAAAATGGAAGTGGCCAAGGTCTCGATCCCCAGATACTCCTTCTGGTTGTTGCACAACTCCAGAAACTTCAGGCAGTAATCCTTAATATGGGGAAACTCGTCGGGAATGCCGTACGGGATCAGTTCGTTAATATCCCGCAAGGTAGGCATCTGGGGCATAAAGGACTTGCTAAATCCGGAACCCAGGACAAAGATTCGACGATAAGCGTTATTCAGTTCACTCATATCCTGAATATACACTAAAACGGCCCCCGTGAACGAGCCGTCTTTAAGTATTCGAAACTAGAAGTACATGTTTCCGTCATCCATGCCCGTTACGGCAACGATGCGGTCAATGCTTACGCTATTGGTGACGACGCCGGATGATTCGTCACGGATGACAAAGGCAATTCCGGACAAGAAGTTCATCCACAGCTGGGGCGTGAACTTGAATCCGCAAAAGTGCGCAAGACAGGGAACAATCCAGGCGTCATGACTGCAGAAAATGTTCACGCGGGATTTTCCCTTTTCCAGCATCAGGTCCAGCATTTCCTGGGAGCGTTTTGCCAGCGGGAAATAAGCAGGGTCCTTATAGCCGGGCACGTTTGCGGTGCCGTCCAGCCAGCGGCAAATCCCCTGATAGAAACCCGTCCTGTGAGTTTCCATGTAGGCATCGTAATGTTCCACGAAAAATTCAGCAAGAGGCTGCAGCGGTTCCACAACCGGCTCCTCAATTCCCATGCCGCGGCCGATGTTCCGGGCAGTTTCCATACAGCGACCCACAGGACTGCTGAAGAAAGAAACCGATGCCGCAACGTCGCTTGCGCAGCGAAGGCACGGGCGCGAGATTGCCGATGCTGAAACAAGTTCAGCATGACGCAGGTCGGCATGACAGCCGATAGTGCACCCTAGTTGATAGGCCTGCTTGCGACCTCTTTCAGTCAGCCCCACGAAGGCGCCATGATCAGGATCGTCAGGCAGGATATGTCCACGTTCGCCATGACGAAGCAAGAAGAAAACCTTTTCGCCGGGACGAACGGTCTTGAAAAAATCTGCAGCGGACAAGTAGACGTTAGACATTCTTAATTAGGGTCGAAGTCCAGCACGACAGTTCAATACGGCTTTTTAGAATTGCAGAACAGGAATCAAGTCCTGCAGGAGGACAGCCAGGTGAATCCAGATAAGGTAATGGGTAATTACGAAGCAGAGAATACCGAAAATAAATCCGCAGATCACGTCGGTAAACCAGTGCACCCCGAAGTAAACTCGCAGGAGCCCCCAGCTCAGGGGGAACAGCATCATGATCCAGCCATATCGGGGTTCAGCAACCGTCACCGCGGTGGCGACCGCCAAGTTGTTCATGGTATGGCCAGAAGGGAAGCTGTACTTGTCCATAGGAGGAACCTGGGGCTTCAGCGTATCCAGGACGGAAAACGGACGGGGACGCTTGGTATTGAGTTTAATGATCTCGTAGATACCCAGAGTCAGGCCGATGGTAATCCCGGATTCCATGGCAACGGGAATAAAGGCCCTCCACCCGATATGGATAAAAAGGATGATGGCAAAGACAATCCACAGGTAGCCATCCCCCAGACGCACATAGGATCTGAGGAAGCGTTTGGTCTTCTCCGAGAAGTGCCTGTTGTTCCAGGCCCAGTAAATGGAAATCATCTCGTCAAATTTTTGGATTCTCTTAAACATTTGCGCCAAATTTACAAAATTTTTCCGACCCATTTTCCTAATTTTACGACAATACCGTTGAAGCAGGACCTGCCCAACACGAGTACTTTCGGCACCGCCGAAGCCAACCGCCTTGCCCACTTCCTACTTCCGATGATTTTTACTAAAAGATAGAGGTCAAAATGCGTGTACTCGTGCTCAACTGCGGCAGCTCTTCCGTGAAGTTCGCTGTCATCGATACCAAGACTAAAGAATCCATCGCCAGCGGCCTTGTGGAAAACATCGGCGTCGATGGCCACACCAAGGCAAAGGGTCCGGAAGGTAAGATCGACTTCAACTTCGATTGCCCCACCCACGCCGAAGCTGTGGACCAGGTAAAGAAGTTCCTGGACGAACAGAAGCTCACCGACACCATCGAGGCCATCGGCCATCGCGTGGTGCACGGCGGTAAGTACATCAAGAGCGAAAAGGTGACCCAGGATGTAATCGACTACATCCGTAGCATCGTGCTGTTCGCCCCGCTCCACGAACCTGCACACGCCACCGGTATGGAATGCGCCATGAAGTTCTTCCCGAACCTCAAGGACAAGCAGGTTGCCGTATTCGACACCGCCTTCCATCAGACCATGCCCCGTAAGGCCTTCCTCTACGGCATCCCCTACAAGTTCTACGAAACCGACGCTATCCGCCGTTACGGTTTCCACGGCACCAGCCACCGTTTCGTCACTGCAGAAGCCGCCGCAATCCTCGGCAAGAAGCCAGAAGACTGCTGCTTCATTACCGCACATCTCGGTAACGGCTCCAGCTGCTCCGCAATCCTCAACGGCAAGTGCGCCGATACCACCATGGGTTTCACCCCGCTGGACGGCCTCATCATGGGAACCCGCTCCGGTTCCATCGACCCGGCAATTCTCTTCTACATCAGCAAGAAGTATGGCTACGACATTGACCGTCTGGACAAGATGGTGAACAAGGAATCCGGCCTGCTGGGTCTCTCCGGCCTCAGTAACGACATGCGTACCTTGACCCAGGCAGCAAGCGAAGGCCACGTTGGCGCACAGATCGCTCTGGAAACCTTCTGCTACAAGCTGGCTCGTGAAATCGGCGGCATCGCCATGGCACTGCCCCGCATCGACGCCCTGGTATTCACCGGCGGCATCGGCGAAAACAGCTTCCTGGTCCGTAAGACCGTCATGGAAAACCTGGCCCTGCTGGGTTACCAGATCGACGAAGACCGCAACAACAAGAGCGGCAAGGAATCTGGCCACATCATCTCCAAGGACGGTACGCCCAAGGCAATGGTGGTCGCCACCAACGAAGAACTTCTCATCGCTCTCGATACTGAGGACCTGGTAAAGTAGGAGTGAGGGCGCTGCGCCTTCGGCTCCGCGCTCAGGGGTGAGGTCGCGACTGCGTCGCTAGAGGTAAATTCTCTCACCTTCCCCGAAATACAAAAGAGACTCCCGTTCGGGAGTCTCTTTTTTTGTGCCGTTAGGCACCATTATCTTACCTCAAAGTGAGCCGCGTAACGCGAACGACCTCACCCCTGAAGCGAGTGCAAAGCACGAGCGTACCTCAAACCTCAAGCGAGCTTCGCGAGCGTACCTACCTTACTTGATAGTGAAAGTCTGCTGATTTACGCGGAGAACCTTGCGGCCCTGAACGCTTGCAGCAGCGGCGCGAACTTCGGATTCGCTGACCGGCAGAGCGGACTTCCACATGACGCGGCCCTGCATGTCAAAGAGGGCGGCAACACCGCGGGTAGCCTTGATAGCACCCTGCCAGTTCATCTTGGCGGAAGCAATCACCGGCTTGATGGAAGTCTTAGGATCAGTACCCACCTTCACAATCAGCTTACCAGTGAGGGTTGTGGGAGATTCAGCATTTGCCATGGTGGGGTCAGCAACCTTCACGGTAATGGAGAATTCCATGCCTTCCATCAGGGTAGCGATATTCTTCTTGACCAGAGTCAGAGTGCTGCCTTCCTGAGTCATTTCGAAATAGCCTGCATTGGAAGTGGATTCCACAGCCTTGAAGATCAAGGTGTCACCGTCCACGTCAGTTGCAATGCCGTTCAGGTCATAGACCAGAGTGTCACCTTCAACACCGATGTAAGCGGTATCGGCCACCAGAGTCGGCTTGTCGTTGACGCATTCCAGATTGCCTGTAATTTCCAGATCCACAGAGGCACCCTTTTCGTCAGTTGCAGTAAGGGTCACGGAAACATCACCGCAAACATCCTTCACGGACTTAATCTGCAGGGCACCTACAGAGGAGAAGGAAGGAGCAAGAGTGCTATCCTTGGAAGTTGCAGAGAACTTCAGCTTGGAAGGATCCGTAGAATCATCGGTGAACCAGGTAATCAGTTCAGCCTTCTTGTAGGTGAACATGTTGAAATCTTCGCGGAGACTATCCAGACGGACATTCACGGTATCCAGCACACCTTCCACGATCTTGGGAGCCTTGTTCTTGTAAAGCACTTCCAAGGTAACCATCACAGCCTTGGAAACAGATCCATCGGCGCTTTCCACCTTATAGGTAAAGTAATCTTCGCCTTCGAAATCAGATTCCGCTTCATACGTGAAGGAACCGTCCTTATTCAAAGTCAGCTTACCATGTTCCGGTTCAAAGTCAAGGACCACAAAAGCAGTCGTATCCTTATCCGGATTCAGATCGTTAGCGAGCACGCCCTTCTTGGCGTCGACCTTGGTAACAGAATCCTGATAGACCTTATAGGCATCGGCAACCGGAGTGACAGGGTCAGCAACCGGGTTCACCTTGATCACTGCAATCGGAGTCGGAACGGAAGTCTTGGGATCTTCCACCACCAGGCTCAGACGAGCGGTACCGTTGGAATCCTTCTTTGCGGAAACTTCGATTACGTAATTATCGTCATCTGCAGTGAGAGAAGAATTGTACACGCCAGTATTCTTGGCAACCACCTTGTAGTCGTCATCGCCATCGGCATCGGTAATGGAGAAGTTTGCCTTGGGGACGGTAATGGTGAAGGGTTCAAAATCTTCGTCCACCACCAGGGTGTCGCCGAAGGTCTTTTCGTCTTCGCCATAGACAAAGGTCTTGGCAAGAACTTCAACAACCGGTTCGTCGTTCACGTTGACCACCGTAATCGTGCAGGTGCCTTCATTTTCGCTTTCGCGAGTTTCGTCACCCGTTTCAACGAACTTATAGGTGAAGGAATCCTTACCGTAGAAATCCGGATTAGGAGTGTAGGTGAAGGTACCGTAATCCAGATTGACATCGCTGAGCTTACCATGTTCCGGTTCACTAACGAGAATCATCTTGATTTCGTCACCATCGGCATCGAAACCGTAGTTCTTGACCAGCTGGGCGCCCAGGCCCACCTTAAGGACAGAATCTTCCTTCACTTCGAAGGCGCTGTTCTTTGCTACCGGGAGGTTTTCGGTATCGGAAGTATGAACAGTGAAGCTAAAGGTAGCGGTCTTCTTGGTGGGGTCCGTTGCGGTAAGGGTAATAGTTGCGTCGCCTTCCGGCTTAGAGGCAGTAGTGAACTGGATGACGCTCTTGCCAGTGTATGCGGTGGAATCGACCAGCACCACGGACTTTTTTTCGCTAACAATCTTAACCGTAATGGTCAGATCGTCGCCATCGCCATCTTCGAAGACCTTGGACATATCCATTTCGTGGATATCGCCTTCAGCCAAATCAATTTCACCCTTGTTGTAGCCAGCAAAAGCTTCGGTTACGTTGGGAGCGGCGGTTACACATTCATCAGCCAAGGTAAAGCTGTGAAGAATAACCTCGTTCTCTTCAACCTTAGTGGAATTGGCATGAGTGTTCTTATAGCTGAACTGCACACCAGTCTGGGAAGCAACAGCCCAGGCCTTAGTGGTGGAGGACTTCCAGCCCTGGCTCAAATCAGCAAAAGCAACAAACACCTTCTTGGGAGTTGCAGCGGCAGCAATTTCAGAGCCGTAATAGTTGTAGTCCGTAATGGTAGACTGCTTAAAGTCCACACGGAACGGCTGCTTGGCTTCATAAACCATGCAGACACCCTTATAGGTGCTAAGACTGATAGCCACATCCTTGTAGCTAGCGTCCTGCTTCCAGCCAAAGCCATAACCGGCGCTGGCACTGGTCTTACCCATGGGGGCAAAGAAGTCGATGACCTTAGCACCGTTTACATCCGTTTCATCAACCCATGCACCTTCGGTAGAGTCCGCATAAGTATAGAAGTAGGCCGGTTCCTTAGAAACCTTTGCGCCTTCCTCGTCAGACCAAACTACAGCAGTTGCTGCAGATGCTGCACCGGCCAACAGGCCAAATGCCAAAAGACAAACTTTTTTGTTCATATTAACCGAGGCATCATCAACATGTGTGGAAGCATTTAGGCAGCCTTGCTAGATGATTCTCTCGATTCCGATTCCCATTCGTAGGCTATCTTTACATCTACA